>NZ_JBEONP010000027.1:0-70294 GCF_040544435.1 Undibacterium sp. GrIS 1.2 | reverse complement strand
CCAGACAGTGCGCCGGAGCGTGCGGTGGGGCTGGTGGTGAGGTAATCCATCAAATGTATTTCCGTGAACGTGGGCTTGTTGATATTGATAAATTAATGGTAGTAAATCAATGGCAATAAATTAATGTTGATAATTTTATCATGACATTTTATAAAGAAAGAAGGATGGGTGCAAAAAAGTATTTACTCTTGATTCATGCCAGATTTATGCAAAAATGATGAATTGCCGCATAAGTTGTGTAGTATTAAATATACTAATGGTGAGTATATTTAATCGTCCATATGTTTTCTGGTCAAAACGGCATATTTTGTAAAAAATAGGGGGAGTATATGATTTCTATCGATTTTGGGAGAATCAAATGAGTCTGTTAACTTGTGATATCTGCGATGCATATGAAGATAAAATCGCCAGCGGCGAGCTACAAGTTTTTACGCCTATTTTTAAACAATTCGGTCGCAAGACGCAATTTGCCGGACCTGCCGTCACGCTAAAATTGTTTGAAGAAAATGTGCTGGTACGAAATAAGCTAGAAACCCCTGGCAACGGTCGTGTACTGGTCGTTGATGGCGGCGGCAGTCTGCGTTGCGCGCTGGTGGGTGGCAATCTCGCCAAACTGGCGGAGCAAAACGGCTGGGCTGGCATCATCGTCAATGGTTGTATCCGCGATGTGGAGGAGATTAATGCCTGCGAGATCGGCGTACGTGCTTTGGCGGCGTTCCCGGTTAAAAGTGCCAAACGTAATGCGGGGCAACAAGATGTGCGTGTCCGGTTTGCTGGCGTAACCATTGACACTGGTGACTGGATTTATGCAGATGCGGATGGCGTGCTGGTGTCGCCTGTGGCGCTGGAGAATTAATTCGCTTTCAAGCTGCTTTAACCCAAAACACCACGGTTGAAGTTTTCTCTGCAAAGCGTTCCGCATGTGCTACACCGGCGTCAATCACGCACCATTCGCCTGCATGAAACGCTTTTTCTTTGCCGCCACTGGCGACAAACATCGTGCCTTCGGTGACCATGACATAAATCGGGGTTGGATGTGTGTGTGGCTCTCTGGTCTGATGCTCACGCGTTGCAAACGTGACGTCACACTGTTCGCTGGTGATTTTGCTTAAATTGAGTAAGGTGTCTGGAATGTGTGCCATGGTGTTAACTCGCGCAAGGTTGGAGGCAAAAGTGTAGCATCGAGAGACAAACCGGTTTGGATGCTACAAAAATCTCTGCATGGGTAGCGGTATCAAATCAATCGGCATTAAATCAATTCCACGCTCTGCAAATTCAAATAACTGCTTTCTCGTATGGTCTTCACAAAGTCAGTCAAATAGGCTTTATCCGCCAGCTCTGGCAAGCAAGCTGCATATAGTTTGCCGGTCAAGCCATCAGCCGTAATCCGTTTAGGTAAAACATAATCCCGGTTCACATAATTTTGCGCCGCCCAGACGGGTAGGG
Source organism: Undibacterium sp. GrIS 1.2 (assembly GCF_040544435.1). NCBI lineage: Bacteria > Pseudomonadati > Pseudomonadota > Betaproteobacteria > Burkholderiales > Oxalobacteraceae > Undibacterium > Undibacterium sp. GrIS 1.2. Next base: position 68,848 of record NZ_JBEONP010000027.1, on the reverse strand, counting down.
TGGCGATGCCGCGTTTGCTGGCGACCAGTTGCAACATGGCGACGGTAAGTTCTGTGGTGCGTCTGGCTACTTCTACGCCAGCGGGTTTGAGCACTTGCCGCACGATATCTAGCATCTCATCGGGTACCGGATAGGTGATTAAAGTATCGGTCGCAAAATCTTGCGCCACCAGATAATCACGCGTTGCCAGCGCATGGTCTTTGGCGAGTAGGGCGACAATTTCAAACCGGAATAAAGGGTGGTAGCTGACGCTCTCATCATGATCAATCTCTGCCACAATCGCCACATCGGCACGGTTGCTATACAGCAGGCCAACCGGATCGGCCTGAAATCCAGAGACGATATCCAGATCGACCTCTGGCCAGCGATGACGGAATAAATCCATTGCGGGCATGAGCCAGTCAAAACAGGTGTGGCATTCCACCGCAATCCGTAATTGCCCGGCAACCCCTTGCGCCAGACGCGCCAGATCGCGCTCGGTATTGGCGATTTGTGGTAACACAGCGTCGGCCAGTTGTAGCAGTCGTTCTCCTGCTGGTGTAAAACGTATCGGCGTCGATTTGCGCTCGAACAAGGCGCTGCCGTGGTGCTCTTCCAGCAATTTGATTTGGTGTGACAGCGCAGATTGCGTCACATTTAACAGGGTCGCAGCGCGCAACAGATTGCCAGCCTCACGCAAAGCGTGCAGGGTTTTGAGGTGCCGGACTTCCAGTATTGATTGCATAAGCTTGCTCGGCTATGGATTTTGGTTTGAGTTTTAGTTTGAGTTCGAGTTCGGGTGTGAATTTGATGTTGAAAATCATTTTCACTATGAATGAAATTCAAGTTGATTCTTAAAATTTATCGTTTGAATCATAAACGACGTTGCACCATCATGACAACACTTAGATAAAAGGAGTTGTCATGGCATCAGCACATATTTTGGGATTTCCGCGCATCGGTGCGCAGCGTGAATTGAAATTTGCGCAAGAAGCTTTCTGGCGTAAAGAATTGTCCGAAGCGGCATTGCAAGATATCGGCAGTGATTTGCGGGCGCGACACTGGAGCGTGCAGCAGCAAGCCGGTCTGGACTATGTCAGCGTTGGCGACTTTGCCTGGTACGATCAGGTATTAAATACGCTGGCATTACTGGGTGCTTTGCCGACACGATTTGGTTTTGATCCGCAGGCTTTGTCCTTAGAAAATTATTACAGCGCCGCGCGCGGTAATAGCGCCAATGTCGCGATGGAAATGACCAAATGGTTTGATACTAATTATCATTATCTGGTGCCAGAATGGACTACTGATACCCGCTTTGATGGCGGCGTTGATTGGTTATTTGATGAGCTTGCACAAGCCCAAAAATTGGGACATGTCGCCAAGGTGACGTTGATCGGGCCGATCACTTTGCTCTATCTGGGCAAGATCAAAGGCGACGCAGGTAAACAGCTTCAGCATAAACTTGATTTACTGCACAAGATAGTTCCGGCTTATCAAAAAGTCCTGGCGCGCTTGCAAGCTGCCGGGGTGGAATGGGTGCAAATCGATGAGCCGGTTTTGTCGCTAGATCTGGATCAGCAATGGCAAAAAGCGTTTCAGCCTGCGTATGTCGCGCTGGCAAAGACGGCACCAAAAATTTTGCTGGCAACCTATTTTGAGGCGGTAACAGACTATGCAGATTTATTGCATCAATTGCCGGTAGCAGGCCTTCATCTTGATCTGGTGAGAGCGCCACAACAACTGGCAGACTTTCTAACCAATGGGACGCAAGCATGGCCAAAAACACGTGTTTTATCTGTCGGTGTGATTGACGGTCGCAATATTTGGCGCGCTGATTTGTCTGCTTTACTCCAACAATTGCAGCCTTTGCAAAAACAATTGGGCGATCAATTATGGATTGCATCGAGTTGCTCGCTGCTGCATGTGCCGGTTGATCTGGCGACCGAGACAGCGCTCGATGCTGACTTAAAAAGCTGGCTCGCATTTGCGACACAAAAGCTCGATGAGATCGTCGCCTTAAAACAAGCCTTAAACGGACAAGCAGCCTCGGTCATTGCCCACTTTACTGCATCGCAAATCGCCACCCATAAACGTGCTACCTCGACCCGTATTCACAATCCTTTAGTCAAGCAAAGAGTCGCTGGCGTTACCGCTGCGGACGCAGAACGCCAAAGTGCATTTCCGCAGCGGATTGTAAAACAACAGGCACGTTTTCAACTACCTTTGTTCCCTACTACGACGATAGGCTCTTTCCCACAAACGAAAGAGATCCGGCAAGCGCGCGCTGCTTACAAACGCGGCGATCTCAGTCATCTGGATTATCTTGATGCGATGCGCGCTGAGATCAGTTTGGTAGTGGAGAAGCAAGAGCAATTGGGAATTGATGTGCTGGTACATGGCGAGCCAGAGCGCAACGACATGGTGGAATATTTCGGTGAGCAACTGTGGGGTTATGGCTTCACACAAAATGGCTGGGTGCAAAGTTATGGGTCGCGCTGTGTTAAGCCGCCGTTTATTTATGGCGACGTGTATCGGCCAGAGGCCATGACAGTCGCCTGGAGCGCCTATGCCCAAAGCCTGACGGACAAAACCATGAAAGGCATGCTGACCGGCCCCGTGACGATGTTGCAATGGTCGTTTGTACGCGATGATCAGCCACGCGCCACGACAGCCTTACAAATCGCATTGGCGTTGCGCGATGAAGTCTGTGATCTGGAAAAAGCAGGCATAGGCATGATACAAATTGACGAACCCGCTTTCCGCGAAGGTTTGCCATTACGCAGCCGCGATTGGCCCGCGTATCTGGATTGGGCAGTACGCGCTTTTAAAATCAGCGCATCCGGCGTACCAGACGATACACAAATCCATACCCACATGTGCTACTCAGAATTCAATGATATTTTGCCTTGGATCGCCGCCATGGATGCCGATGTCATCACGATAGAAACCTCGCGCTCAGATATGGAATTGCTAGACGGTTTTGGCGATTTTTCTTATCCCAACGATATCGGCCCGGGCGTCTACGACATCCATTCGCCACGCGTAGCCAAGGTCAGCGAAATACAAAGGCTGCTGCAAAAAGCGCGCAGCGTTTTACCAGACCGCCGGCTTTGGGTAAATCCAGACTGCGGCTTGAAAACCCGCGACTGGCCAGAGACGATTGCAACATTAGAAAACATGGTGCAAGCCGCCAAACTCTTACGAGCAAGCGTAGCGGATCATGAGGAGCATCTGGATTGTTGCTGAGCTAAATTATTGCTGAGGTAAACCTTAGAGAGTTAGAGCTGCCAGAGGTTGCGTTTTTATATCAATCTCTGGTAGTCATCTTGGTGCGGAAGATTTTGCATCTCTCGTCCAATATTACTTTCAATATTAATTCAATATACTCCCCTAATATTTTTTAATAAATGCCGTATTGTCCAATGATTATATGGGCAATATAAATATACCTACTACCAGTATATTTACAATGCTTGTTGCGAAATCGTTAGAAGTTCATTGACGATATGATTTATTTTTCCTCTGGGTATCGATGATTAGTTAGCAAGATCAGGCGGTATAATCCTAGGATGCTCCCAAATCCAATTCATCCTGCATATCAAGATCAAAAGCAAGATCAAGCCAAGGCAATGCCATGTGGATAGACACGCACTGCCATTTAGATGCGATGGAATTCGATGGCGCGTCGCTAGCGGTGGCTGATGCTGCCGCACAAAAAGCCGTGTCGGCGATTGTGATTCCTGCTGTTCATCCGAGTAATTTTGAGGCGGTGACAAGCCTGGCGCAGCAACGCAGCGATTGCTTTTATGCCTTGGGCATTCACCCCATGTATGTACCGACTGCGCAAGAAAGTGATTTGCAGCTATTGCGTGAGAAGGTGTTGACACTTATGTCAAGTGATGTAGGCAACACAGAAGACGGTGCCATAACGCGTTTTGTGGCAATCGGTGAAATTGGCTTGGATTTTTTTGTCCCTGAATTAAGCCAAAGTCCATTACGCGAGAAGCAGGAATTTTTCTATGTCGAACAATTAAAAATCGCCCGTGATTTTGGTTTGCCGGTGTTGCTGCATGTCAGACGATCGCAAGATCAGATACTCAAATATTTACGCAGAATTAAAGTCGTTGGCGGCATTGCGCATGCATTTAATGGCAGCCAGCAGCAGGCGCAGACGTTTGTTGATTTAAATTTTAAATTGGGCTTTGGCGGCGCGATGACTTACACCCGCGCTCTGCAGATCCGGCGCCTGGCAAGCGGTTTACCAATATCTGCCATCGTGCTAGAAACAGACGCGCCAGATATCTCTCCTAGCTGGTTGCACCCAGCGATCAATAGCCCCGCAGAATTGCCGCAGATCGGTGCAGTATTGGCAGAATTGCGCGGGATGACAATCACGCAAATTGCCGCGCAGACTACCGCCAACGCGCTGGAAGTTTTACCCCGGTTGCCGCGCTCACTTCGTTCACTCATAGCTTAAACGATGCGGGCAGCGATCATCAGTTTTGTCATTGGTGTCGCTTGCTTGCAGCAACAGGCGGCGCTGCTGGACAGTTTTGACTTGACTGTGCTGGCGGTGATTAGCCTGATGTGCATAGTGCTCACTTCTTTGCTGAGTCCTGTCATCAATTCATGGCTTTCTGAGCGGATTATTTCTTCAGTTTTTTATCGCGTCTTCAATTTATGCGCTAAGTGTATAGGTGCCGCTGGCTTGGGTTTTGTTTGGGCAAGCGCATTTGCGCATTTTTATCTAGTGCAAGAATTACCCACCGTTTGGGAGGGCAAAGATATTATTGTCGTTGGTACGATAGACAGCTTGCCATTTCAATTTGAACAGGGTGTACGCTTTAATTTTCTAGTAGAGCAAGTTCTTGCTGACAACGATGGAGACGAGCAAAAACCAATCGTGCCATCGAAAATTGCCTTGTCTTGGTATGCGCCACTGAGATCGCCAAATAGCACCGTTGCTGTGGTGCAGCCGGGCGAACGTTGGCGACTGACAGTCCACTTGAAGCGACCGCACGGCAACGCAAATCCTGATTCTTTTGATTATGAGGTGTGGCTGCTGGAGCAAGGCTTACGCGCTACCGGTACGGTACGGAATAACTTGGTAAGTAATAATTTAGCGCTTGCCGATCCTATGGAAACTGATTCTGCACTTACTGATTCGGTGACTAATTCAGTCGCTTATTCAACGATTAACTCTAATCAGCGTATAACGCCATTTGTATGGAGTATTAGCAATCTGGTTGAACGCGGCAGAGCAGCTTTGCGTGCGCGTATCCATGCAGCTTTGCCTGAGCACACTTATGCGGGCGTGCTGGTGGCGTTGGTGGTGGGTGACCAGCGCGAGGTCGCGCAATCTGACTGGAAAGTGTTCAACAGAACGTCGGTAGGGCATCTTTTCTCCATCTCAGGATTGCATATTACTATGGTGGCGGGTTTGTTTGCTGGCTTGATCTATTGGTTATGGCGTCATTCATTTTTTCTTAGTCATGTTTTAAAAAAACCATTATCGATTCGCTTACCTGCGCAAAAAGCAGCGGCATTGGCCGGTGTGTTAATGGCCTTAATCTATGTCGCTTTGGCGGGATTCGGTGTGCCAGCACAACGCACTTTGTACATGCTGAGTGTGGTTGCGTTGGCCTTGTGGTGTGGACGTCTGACGAGTATTTCGCATGTGCTTTGTCTTGCCTTGGGTGTGGTCGTTGTACTTGATCCCTGGGCGGTATTGTGGCCGGGATTCTGGTTGTCATTCGGTGCGGTAGGTATTATTTTATTTGCGTCTGTTGGTCGTGTATCTTCTTCAAAACCAGTCAGCTGGCGTGGTCGTCTATTTAGCATGTTGCGTGCCGCTACCTTCACTCAATATGTGGTGACTATTGGCTTGGTGCCTCTGACCTTATTACTGTTTGGACAGCTATCTTTTGTCGGCCCAGTAGCAAATATGCTGGCGATTCCCTTGGTGAGTTTTATCGTGACTCCGCTCGCTTTATTGGGTAGCGTACTACCTGCACCGATGAGTTCTTGGGTACTGGAGCTTGCGCATATTTGTGTCGAGTTTCTTGCCCGATTTTTAGATTATTTAAGTACTCAAAGTTTTGCGGTATTTACTACGCCAATGCCGCCATTATGGATGGCAGGGATGGCGATGCTGGGTGTTTTGTGGCTACTGGCGCCACGCGGATGGCCTTTGCGCTGGCTGGGTATTTTCTGTTGTTTGCCATTGATCTTTCACCGGGCAAGCCAGCCAGTTGAAGGTGAAATGACGGTAACCGCGCTGGATGTAGGGCAGGGTATGAGTTTGTTGATAGAGACGGCTCACCATCGCTTGCTATATGACACCGGCCCCTCTTATTCGCCCGAGTCGGATGGAGGTAGCCGCGTGATCGTGCCTTACTTGCGAGCGAGGGGTATTTCATCTTTGGATGGTGTGATGATTTCGCATAATGACAGCGACCATTCCGGCGGTGCTTTAAGTATTTTTAAAGAGATGCAAATTGCTTGGGTGAGTAGTTCATTAGCCAGTGATAGCCCTGTGGTTTTGGCTGCCATAAATCATCGTCGCTGTTTAGCTGGGCAGGCCTGGTCTTGGGACGGTGTGGAATTTGAGGTTTTGCAGCCAGCATCAGCCAGTTATGAAAGCCAGAAGTGGAAGCCAAACGCCCGTAGTTGTACTTTAAGAATTTCTACTAAAACCCATTCGATGTTGTTGGCTGGTGATATCGAGGCAATTCAAGAGGATGAGCTGGTGAATAGTATTCCCGCTAAATTGCGTGCCGACGTATTGCTCGCACCGCATCACGGTAGCGGGACCTCTTCTACCCCTGCATTTTTACAGACAGTGCAGCCTCAGTTGGCAGTATTTCAGGTCGGTTATTTAAATCGTTACCATCACCCCAAACCAGAAGTATTTCAACGATATGCCGATTTTGGAATAAAACGTCTAAGAACAGACGAGGCTGGTGCAATCACATTACAATTCGGCACTGAATTGCGCTTTTCTGAATATCGTAGCGAGCATCGTCGTTATTGGTATCAAAGGTGATTGCCCTACCTACCGCCTTACCACTTATCTTATGCCAACAGAATCTACAGAATTGAGGGAACTAACTAAGCCTGCGCTTCATTTTGCTCATGCTAATAGTTTTCCAGCCGGGACCTATCGCGTTTTTTTTGAGCATTTACGTCAGCATTACGATGTACGGGCTTTACCTTTACATGGACACAATCCTGCTTATCCTGTGACGGATAGTTGGCCGTATTTAGTGCAAGAATTAGTTGATACGCTGCAAGCTAGTTATCAAGAGCCGGTTATTTTGGTGGGGCATTCTTTGGGTGGAATGTTAGCGACGATGGCCGCAAAAGCGCGACCGGATTTAGTCCGTTGTGTAGTGTTATTAGACTCGCCATTGGTGGCTGGTTGGCGTGCGATGTTGTTGCATTGGTTTAAAGCTTTAGGTATAGATAAAAAATTCTCGCCTTCTCGTTTTTCAGAAAAACGTAGAAATCAGTGGAAAGATGCTGAGGAGGCATATCAACATTTTGCCAGCAAAGAAATGTTCGCCATCTGGCCGCCAGAGGTGCTGCGTGATTACATTAATGCGGGCATCACACCGAATCAGCATGGTGATGGTGTCACTTTGCGTTTTACGCGTGAGGTAGAGACGGCCATTTATTCCACTTTGCCGCATGGCCTTGGTTATCTGGCTCGCACAGGTTTGGATGTGCCTGTCGGTTTTGTTGGTGGTACAGAGTCAGTGGAATGCAAACAAGCGGGTTTGGATGCGACTAAAAAAATGGTCGGACAACATTTTGTGCAAATCGCTGGCGGACATTTAATCCCTATGGAGTCACCAGCACAAACAGCGGCAGCGACCCATGCGATGATTTTGTCTCTGATTGGTAGTGCGTAGATCTTAGTCAATAGACTACAGAATCAAGCTTGGCTCAGAGGCCTTAGTTTTTTTATCTTTTTTAGCTAATTTAATATCATGTCAATTTTAAGCAAAAATAATCTGTGCCTATCTTTGTTTGTATTAACCACACTTAGCTCTGTTCAAACTCAGGCAAGTGATTTGTCGTGGAGTGAATGGCAAGATGTACATGCAAAAGGAAGCTCATTTTTGCAAATAACAATTGATAACGATAGCCTGTTACTGACCGATAAAGATCGTTTTTATACTAGCGGTAATCATTTATCGCGGACTTTTTTTCTGAAGACGGTAAATCAAGAAGTTAGCTACACATGGCAAGTCGGACAAGATTTATATACGGCGTCTGACATCAAGTTGACACCCGCGCAAATCCCGAAAAACGATCACCCATATGCTGGCTGGTTGTTTGGTGGAATTTATCGTGAGGCAGCAAATACAGAAGGCCAGCTCAGTAAAGTAGGATTAGAGCTTGGTTGTCTGGGACCTTGCGCGGGCGGTGCCTGGACGCAAAACAATTTACATAGAATTATTAAGCAGCCATTGCCGCAAGCCTGGAGTACTCAAGTGTCGAATGAACCTGGCTTTGTTCTGTCTGGCGAATGGACACCACTACGCTGGACAGCTTCATCAATTCTGGATATTAGTCCCAGAATCAAGGCTCGATTTGGGAACATCTTTACTGATGCAGGTGCCGATATGACTTTGCGTGTTGGTGCGCTTAATGCCTTGCCGCAACAGCCTGCACAATATGCATTTTTAAGAGCAGAGGCCAAGGAAGTCGCTTATAACGCCACGCTTCAAGGCGGTTATTTTAATCATCAACGTGATGAACAAAATACGGGTATTACGCCAAAGCGATCGGTTGGGGAGCTTGAGTTGGGTTATTTCTGGCGCACTCCGGCTTATGTCATAAGTGCATCTGTGCTGCGGCGCAGCAATGAAATTAGAGAGCTTTCTAATAGCGTCGGTGCGCAGAGCTTTGCTCGCTTGCAATTCTTTTATGCGATGTAATTCCTGAATAATTGAGTCATGATTTTTTCATGACTCGTTGGAGAGCGGCGCTGTTTGGGGTATAATTCGAATTTCCCGCTCGTGCCGTCTGGCACCTTCTGCAATGACTAAGTTTGTATTCGTTACCGGGGGCGTCGTGTCCTCCCTAGGCAAAGGCATTGCTGCCGCCTCTCTTGCTGCGATTCTTGAATCTCGCGGCCTCAAAGTTACCATGCTCAAGCTTGATCCCTACATCAATGTGGATCCAGGCACCATGAGCCCTTTTCAGCACGGTGAAGTTTTCGTCACCGATGACGGTGCCGAGACTGATCTCGATTTGGGACACTATGAGCGTTTCATCACTGCCAAAATGAAAAAGGTGAATAACTTCACCACCGGGCAGATTTATGAATCCGTGATCCGCAAAGAACGTCGTGGCGAATATCTGGGCAAAACTGTTCAGGTTATCCCGCACATCACTAACGAAATCCAAGATTACATTCATCGCGGAGCAAATGGTTTTGACGTAGCACTGGTCGAAATCGGTGGCACGGTTGGTGATATTGAATCTTTACCTTTCCTCGAAGCTGCACGTCAATTAAGTTTGCGTGCTGGCCGCCATGCTGCAGCGTTCGTGCATTTGACTTTGGTGCCTTATCTGGCCTCTGCCGGTGAATTAAAAACCAAGCCAACTCAGCACAGCGTACAAAAACTGCGTGAAATCGGCATCTCTCCAGATGCTTTATTGTGCCGTGCCGATCGTCCTATCCCGGATGACGAGCGCGCAAAAATATCCTTGTTTTCTAACGTGCCGGAAGAGGGCGTCATCTCTGTCTGGGATGCGGACACGATTTATAAGATTCCACAAATGCTGCATGACCAGGGTCTGGATCGTATCGTTTGTGAAAAACTCGCTTTGTCACCAAAGCCAGCCAATCTGGAAATGTGGGACAAACTGATTTATGCATTAGAAAACCCAAAAGAAGAAGTCACCATCGGTATGGTCGGTAAATATGTCGACCTGACCGAATCGTATAAATCCTTGACCGAAGCTTTGCGCCATGCGGGTATTCATACCGAAAGCCGTGTGAATATCGAGTACGTTGATTCAGAAGAAATCGAAGCAAAAGGTACTGGCGCATTAGAAAAGTACGACGCGATTTTGGTTCCGGGTGGTTTCGGCAAGCGCGGTGTAGAAGGCAAAATTATTGCTGCCCGTTATGCACGTGAAAACAAAATCCCTTACCTCGGTATTTGCCTTGGTATGCAAGTCGCTCTAATTGAATACGCACGTAACAAAGCTGGTTTGACATTGGCAAACTCAACCGAGTTTGATCAGCAGACAGAACAGCCAGTCGTCGCATTAATTAATGAATGGCAAAATCATGACGGCAAGGTAGAAACCCGTGATGAAAACTCTGATCTGGGCGGCACCATGCGCCTGGGCGCACAGACTTGTGCGGTCAAACCAAATACTTTGGCATCAGAGATTTATGGCAATGTCGTGACTGAGCGTCACCGTCATCGTTATGAAGCCAATAATCATTACCTGGCACGTGTTGAGCAAGCTGGACTGATCGTTTCTGCGCGTACGCCAACCGAAGATTTGTGCGAGATCATGGAGTTGCCACGTACAGGCCCAAACTCACATCCTTGGTATCTTGGTGTGCAATATCACCCTGAGTTTAAATCGACGCCGCGTGAAGGACATCCGCTATTTATCTCCTTTGCTAAAGCTGCTATTGCGCACAAATTGGCAAACCAAAAAGCGAACGGACAATAATTATGAAGCTCTGTGGATTTGATGTTGGTCTGGATCAGCCCTTTTTCTTAATCGCAGGCCCTTGTGTTATCGAGTCGCACCAAATGGCGCTTGACACAGCAGGCGCTCTGAAAGAGATGACGACAGCTTTAGGTATCCCTTTCATTTATAAGTCGTCTTTTGATAAAGCTAATCGCTCGTCAGGTTCTAGTTTCCGTGGTTTGGGGATGGAAAAAGGTTTAGAGATTTTGGCTGACGTTAAAAAACAATTGCAGGTCCCGGTGCTGACAGACATCCATGCGATTGATGAGATAGCGGCAGTTGCTGCGGTAGTTGATGTATTGCAGACGCCTGCTTTTTTATGTCGTCAGACTGATTTTATTGAGGCTTGTGGCCGTTCTGGTAAGCCAGTCAATATTAAAAAAGGGCAGTTCCTTGCGCCACATGACATGGTCAATGTCATCGCCAAGGCACGTGCCGCAGCAAAATCTGCCGGTCTGCTTGAGGATAATTTTATGGCGTGCGAGCGCGGTGTCTCATTCGGCTACAACAATCTTGTGTCTGATATGCGCTCCCTAGCAATCATGCGTGAGACCAATTGTCCGGTGGTATTTGATGCGACGCATTCTGTACAATTGCCAGGTGGTCAGGGTACGACCTCAGGTGGTCAGCGTGAATTTGTGCCAGTACTAGCGCGTTCTGCGGTGGCGGTGGGTATTTCTGGTTTGTTTATGGAAACTCATCCAGATCCGTCCAAAGCAATGTCAGATGGCCCAAATGCGGTACCGCTAGGTCGTATGAAAGAATTGCTGTCTACATTGATCGAGTTAGATCGCGTCGTTAAAAAGAATGGATTCCTTGAGTCTAGTTTTGCTTAGTCCAGACGCTTACTAGCGTATTGGCAAATATTTTTTAACAGGACTTATGCAAAATTATCCCAGCTAGGAGCTACAACGCAGCTAGGGCGGTTTTGCGTAAGTCCGATTTAAATAGTTTGTTCACTATATTGCATGTTTAGGAGAAATGAATGAGTGCTATCGTTGATATTATCGGTCGTGAAATTATTGATTCACGCGGCAATCCAACAGTCGAGTGTGACGTATTGCTGGAATCCGGCGTCATGGGGCGTGCGTCTGTACCGTCCGGCGCATCGACGGGTTCTCGTGAAGCGATAGAGCTGCGTGATGGCGATAAATCTCGTTACCTCGGCAAAGGCGTTTTAAAAGCCTGCGAACATATCAATACCGAAATCGCCGAAGCGATCATGGGTCTGGATGCGAACGAACAAGCCTTCCTTGACCGTACTCTGATTGATCTGGATGGCACAGAAAACAAAGCGCGTTTAGGTGCAAATGCCATGTTGGCAGTTTCAATGGCGGTTGCCAAAGCAGCTGCAGAAGAAGCGGGCCTGCCGCTGTATCGTTACTTCGGCGGTTCTGGCGCAATGCAGTTGCCCGTCCCAATGATGAACGTCATCAATGGCGGTGCGCATGCCGACAACAACCTGGACATCCAGGAATTCATGATTATTCCAATTGGCGCGCCATCCTTCCGCGAAGCGGTGCGTTACGGTGCTGAAGTTTTTCATGCACTGAAAAAAATCTTGCACGACAAAGGTTTGACCACGGCTGTGGGCGACGAAGGTGGTTTTGCACCTTCCGTCGATAACCACGAAGAAGCAATCAAGATGATTATCCAAGCGATTGAGGCGGCTGGCTACGAGCCAGGTACGCAAATCGCGTTGGGTCTGGATTGTGCCGCAAGTGAGTTCTACAAAGATGGTAAATATCATCTTGAAGGCGAAGGTCTGACGTTGTCATCAACTGATTTCACTAATTTACTCGCTACCTGGGTTGATAAATATCCTATCATCTCGATTGAAGACGGTATGGCAGAGGGCGATTGGCACGGTTGGAAGATTCTGACTGAACGCCTGGGCAAAAAAGTACAAATCGTTGGCGATGATTTATTTGTCACCAACACCAAGATTTTGAAAGAAGGCATTCAAAAAGGAATCGCCAATTCTATCCTGATCAAGATCAATCAAATCGGTACTTTGACCGAGACGTTTGCTGCGATTGAAATGGCAAAACGTGCTGGTTATACCGCTGTTATTTCGCATCGTTCTGGCGAAACAGAAGACAGCACTATTGCTGATATCGCTGTTGGTATGAACGCCTTGCAGATTAAAACTGGCTCGATGTCTCGTTCAGATCGTATGGCAAAGTACAATCAATTGCTGCGCATTGAAGAGGATTTAGGCGATATCGCCAGCTACCCTGGTCGTGATGCTTTTTATAATCTGAAATAAGCTGCAAGAAGATGCAAAAAAGGGGAACGGCGTTCCCCTTTTTACTAATCTCGGTTTAATTCAATGTTCGTTTTTTTAATCTATATTTCTAAATACTGATGCGTCTGATCGCGTTATCACTCACAGCGTTGCTGCTGCTCATACAATACCCGCTCTGGTTGGGTAAAGGCGGCTGGTTGCGTGTATGGGAGTTAGATAAACAAGTTATCCAAGCTAAAAAGCATAATGATGAGTTGAAAGAGCGGAACAGCAAGCTCGACTCAGAAGTACAAGATTTAAAAACAGGGACAGGCGCAGTAGAAGAACATGCGCGCTTTGAACTGGGCATGATTAAAAAAGACGAGATCTTCGTACAAATCTTAAACGCAGCGTCATCTGCGCAAACATCGAACCTCAACGATCCAAAACCGCCAAAAGAAAAAACGGCACCATCTATAAATCATTAGCTTGCCGCTAATTTCAACGGTATTCCAGTTACATTCTACTCACGCTTTTTAGGCGAATCCGCCGATAAATTCTATATCCCTGATTTGTCATTGATTTTAATTACTCCCCACTAGTACTTTTAATCGTCCAGGTATTCTTTGGTCAATCGACATGTTTTTGGTAAAAATAGGGGGAGTATATTAAGTCTAGGTTAAATTCACCTGATATTTTGATGAAAAATTGTTTCGGATTAAATAATTAATGCTTGCTGTCGTTCGCTACGCTAGTCGCTTCAGCTAAGGTGTTCGCCACAAATAATTGTGCGCAATCGACCTGATCAAAGCCGTAGTGCTTACCGCAAAAATCGCAATTGATATCGAGTCGTCCCAACTCTGCAATGGCGGTATTAATCTCAGGCTCGCCCAGCATGCGCAGCATATTGCCGACTTTTTCACGGGTGCAGTTGCAGTGGAATTGTGGATGTTGCGGATCAAAAACCCGGATGGTTTCTTCCCAAAATAATCGATGCAATAAAGTTTCGATATCGGTCGTCAGCAATTCATCTTGCTTGAGTGTGCCACCTAAGGAGATAGCGCGATTCCAGGCTTCTGTTTCATCTTCCACTTTGGCTTCTATGCCGCCATGTTTGGGTAGTTTTTGCAGCAACATGCCTCTGGCAATCTTGTCGTCCGCCGCCAGCCAAAGTTTGGTATCTAACTGTTCAGAACGCATCATGTAATTTTCTATGATGCCAGCAATGCTATCGCCATCAATCGGCACGATCCCCTGATATGCCTGTTGACCGGGTAGTTTGTCATTAGGGTCTAGCGTGATGACAAAGCGGCCTTGCCCATTAGCATGTACCAGTTCCGTCAAACTGGCATTATCGGTAATCACCGCGTTTGGTGATAACTTGGCGGTAGCACGGATGCGCAATTCTGCATCGCATTCCACCACCAATAATTTGACGGGACCATCACCATAAATTTGCATGATCATGGTGCCGTTAAACTTGAGATTGGCACACAACAAAGCAGAGGCTGCGGTTAGCTCACCAAGTATGGTTTTGACGGCGGCGGGGTATTCGTGACGCGCCTGGATTTGTTGCCAGGCGTTAGAGATTTCAACTAATTCACCGCGCACGCCAGCGTGTTCGAACATAAATTTTTGTAGGGTATCTTGCATAAGTTTCTTTACTTTGACGACGTTTTTAATCTGCTCTTGAATCGGAAAATGGTTGCTAGTCAACCGATCTTCTTCAATTGAGTTTTATAAGCTTGGGCGCGGCGGACATAATTCAACGTATTGCCGTGCATCCGCAAAATATCTTCTTCATTTAAAGTGCGTACCGCTTTAGCTGGCGAGCCGATAATCAAAGAGTTGTCCGGAAATTCTTTTCCCTCAGTGATCAGGGCGCCAGCGCCGACCAGACAATTTTTACCAATTTTTGCACCGTTCAAAATGACTGCCTGAATTCCAATTAAGGAACCTTCACCGATTGTGCAACCATGCAGCATGGCTTGATGCCCAATCGTCACATTTTTGCCTATCGTCAGAGGATGGCCAGGATCGGTGTGCAAAATACATCCTTCTTGCACGTTGCTGTTTTCACTGACGGTAATCAGCTCATTGTCACCTCGGATGGTGACGTCAAACCAAATGCTGGCGCCTGCTTCGATCTTTACTTTTCCGATGATATTGGCGCTGTCAGTAATGTAAGCGCTGGGATCAATTTCAGGTGCAATGTCGCCTAACTGGTATATGGTCATGATTTTTCCGTAAAATAGGGTGACTGATTTAGGATTTACGCAAAATCGCCCCAACGGTGTTGCAGCGGCTAGCCGCACTGAAGGCTGTCGTCGTCGCTGCACCTTGCTGGGACAATTTTGCGTAAGTCCTATGATTTATTATCGCTATTTTAACGCTCATCTTATGAACCCATCGTTCCCTAATACAAATGCGACTGCAAATCTAGTTGCTAAACCTGCTGATATTGCTGATTTTGCTAATAAGGCCACTTTAGAGGGAGCGGGTTCATTTTCAGATTTGCGCAGAGCGGCGTTAGCTTTGCTGGCAGAACCTGATACCAAGGCCAAAGCAGAAGGTACTGCCAGACTGCGCGCTGCATGGCAACGAGGAGATGTAGCGCTAGATACCGCCGCAGTCTTGCACGCTAATCAATTAATTCCTGGTCGGCCAGCTAAGCCTGTGCTGGTTCCACCGCTGGAAGTTAAGCGGCGCGCAATGAACACAGTAGAAGGACGTGCAGTGCTGATCCATGCGCTGGCGCACATCGAGTTTAATGCGATCAATCTTGCTTTGGATGCGATCTGGCGCTTTGCTGATATGCCTGTGGATTATTACGCGGATTGGTTGCTGGTCGCGCAAGAGGAAGCCTATCATTTTGGCACGCTGGCCGATCATCTGGTTAGCTTGGGATATCAATATGGTGATTTTCCAGCACATCATAGCTTGTGGGAACTGGCAGAAAAAACACAAGAAGATGTGCTCGCAAGAATGGCCTTGGTCCCACGCACGATGGAGGCGCGTGGCCTGGATGCGACGCCTGCCGTGCGAGCCAAACTGGCGCAGGCCAAAGATATTGCTGCGGCAGAGATTCTTGACATTATCTTGCGCGATGAGATCGGTCATGTGATGATCGGAAATCGATGGTTTGGCTATCTTTGTGAGATGCGTGATCTGGAGCCGGTAGCGACCTACGCACAATTAGCGTTGCAATACAAAGCGCCACAAATGCGGGGACCTTTTAATCTGGATGCAAGAAGAGCTGCTGGCTTTAGTGAAGAAGAACTTTTGGTGCTGCAAAGCTAAAGTTGGTTTTTAGATGTAGGTCAAAGTTCGCATGTATTTGATTTTCAACTTCGTTTTTTGAGCGACATGATGAAAAATAATCTGATCCGATTTTGCTTCGCACCTTACTTCATGCTGTTGTTGGCGCTCGTGATTTTCTGCATGTTCTTCAATGATGTAAGCGCACAAACTAGCACAGAAAAAAGCACAAGCAAAACTATACAAAATCTGACTCCTGCAGAAACCGTCCCATCAATGTCAGCGCCAGCGATGGAGGCGCCTGTTCCCGATCCTATCGTAAAGAAAAAAGTTCTGGCGACTGCGTTTGTGGTGAGTAAATCAGCCAAGCTAGAGGACGTTGATGATATCGCACATGGTTTTCCACGCGAGCTGATTAGCAGACTCGCTTTATCCAGAAAATATGTCACTAAAATTTCGCCAGGCTTACTTTCTTTTAACACCGAGGTTGGTGTTCCCTCAGTAAAATTATTGCGGCAATTGGGCACGCAATATGACAGCCAATTTGTCATCTCAGGAGAAGTCCGCGACGATAGCGTAATCACCGACAAAAAATATTTGGGTTTGATCGAAAATAAAAGACGCTTTATCGATTTGGATATTGATTTATATGACACCACAACAGGTGTCTTATTAAGTCATCACACACTGAGTAATATCGCGCAGCAAGACGTCATTATCGGTCGTGATAAAGCGTTTGGCAGCGGTGCATTTTTAAATACCACGTATGGTAAAGCAATCGATGTATTGATTGATCAGGCCGCAAAATTAATCATCCATGATTTAGATGCTTTGCCTGCTGAGACTAAAATGACAGACACGAAATCGGATAGTTAAAGAATCGGTAATCAAACAATCAACATTTAACCTGATTGAATAGCTTGGGGGCGGTTTAGCTCCATTGAGAAAGTACACTTAAAAGTAGTCTGTTTTTTTTGATTATTTAGTATTATCTTAATATGCGGCATATGGCAAAGAAGCATGACCGACCGCGGTTCTAGAAGAACTAATACATCTGGTTAGACTTGTACATAACCTAGATAAAAATTTTATCACTCTAATGAAGTTGTAGTCACTATGGAATATCGTCTTCACTATTCGAATACCATCCCTGAAATGCTTGTATTTCAATGGACTCATGCGGCTCGATCACCTTGGTATTACGTGCTTTTTGTCTTCTGGTCTTATGCTTGGTTTGCTTCAGTTACGGAAGCGTGGACTAGTTCCAGTTGGTCATGCTTGAGCTGCTCCGTTATATATTTCTCAATTATGTTCGCTATTGTATTTATCACGTTTCTCGTACTCGGTTCCGCTCCACAATTATTCCAGTTTTTCTCTAAGGTGCATCGGGCTTCTCTCGCACCGCGTACAATAATCATCAGTGATACAGGCTTAATCGAGGAGACTAGCAATTCGCGTGCTGAGTACAATTGGTCGGCTGTTCAACGCATATTGCAAACAAGATCGCTAGTTGCACTTTATATTTCTCCCTTGGGCGCTCATCTAATTCCAAAGAAAGCATTTGAAAGCCCAGCGCAATGGCAGCAATTCAATGCCTTTGTTGAACAGCACGCTTTAAACAGCTAGCTCTACAATTGATCGAACTTTCGGTAAATAAAGCGATGTTACGCTAACGTGTATCGTAATTTATGCCAAATACTTGGAATTTTGACAAAGACGCGCGCTTTCTATTTTTTATTCGTTTACCCCAACTTCACGCAAGTTAAACATGACACACCTGATACCAAAAACCATCACAATTATCTCGCTCTGTTTCATGCTGACACCGCAAGTTTATGGGCAGTCAATTCCTCGCTCTGGCAACTGGGACACTACTTTCACTGCCTATATGTATATGCACGATAAGAAGATATATGCTCCTTGGATACAGCCCATGGGCGTTCGGTTCATGTCTGAGACCGACCTAAAACAATTACCTTTCAGTCCGGCAGGCTCCAAAGCAAAAACGGAGGAAGATGTTAGTAGTTGCGTAGTGTCGGAGGAAAAGCAGCGCCTTAACGTCCTCACTTGGCGCATGATTTGCAAAGAGTCAGACGGAAGAGAATCTGAAACAAAAACGAAAGTAACGATGACTGAAACCGAAATTCAGTCGTCTTCAGTCATCCGCGATAACTCACCTATCGGTTCATTAGGGCCAGACGGGATGAAAACTGAGTTTTTGATGAAACGGGTTGGTGACTGCGAAAAAATCACTGATGAAAAGTAACTCATGGCGGCTGCTGTCTCTAGCATCTCAGGTTGAAAGTCCAAGTGCAATGCCATGTATAAATCTGCTGCTTTTGCACTTGTCACTGGACTAAAAACAGTTACTTCCTAGCTCGTTCCTCCTCCAACAAACGCAGCACACGCCGCTGCACTTTGCCAGTGGTCGTCATCGGCAGTGCCGCTATAAATTCGATTTCTTTCGGATATTCATAAGGTGCCAGTTTGCCTCGCACATGCGCTTGCAGTTCTGAGATGAGTTCTGCACTGCCGATAAAACCGGCGCTTAATACGACGTATGCTTTGACAATGTTGCCGCGTTCTTTATCGGGTTTGGGGATGACGGCGGTATTGGCGACTGCCGGATGTTTGACCAGACAGTTTTCGATTTCGGATGGTCCAATGCGGTAGCCCGCAGCTTTAAACATATCATCTGCCCGTCCTTGGTACCAAAGATAGCCGTCTTCGTCGCGCAAGGCTAAGTCACCTGTTCTGCACCAGTCGCCGGTGAATTTATTGTTGGTTGCTTCCGGGTTTTTCCAATAGCCGATAAAAAATACCGGATCAGGATCGCCATGAATATCGTAGCGGTGCATGGCGACTTCGCCGACTTGGTTAATCGCAGCTTCATTACCGTCGTCATCAATAATCGCAACGCGATGACCAGGATAAGCGCGTCCCATACTGCCGGGTTTGGCGGGCCATTGCTGGTGGCTATTGCCGACGATGTAGTTCATTTCTGTCTGGCCAAACATTTCATTCGGAATGACACCCAGTGATTGTTGACACCAGTTGAAGACGGCATCACCAACTGCTTCGCCTGCACTCATAATTGCCCTCAGCTTGAGCTTGTATTGCAGTTGCGGTTCTGGGCAAGCCTTCATCATCATTTTTAGCGCAGTCGGGAACAGGAAAGTGTTCGTGACCTGATATTTTTCCAATAAATAAAACGCTGTCTCAGCAGTAAAGCGTCCTTGGTAGCCGACGATAGGTTGACCAAAATACAAGCAGGGCAGCAGCGCATCCATCAAGCCACCAGTCCAGGCCCAATCTGCTGGCGACCAGAACACATCATTGGGCTGAGGAAACCAATTTTGCGAGGCTACAAAACCTGTCAGGTTACCGATGATCGCAGAGTGGGGGATGAGCGCGCCTTTAGGCGCACCAGTCGTGCCGCTGGTATAGATCAAAATGGCGGCGTCGCTTGCGGCTGTTTTGACGGGATCAAACTGATCTGACATGGCCGGGATTGTATTCTCCCAACGCAGACAATCTTCAGCGCCGCACTTCAATGTGATGAGTGTGGTCAGCGCAGGACAACTACCGCGGATTTGCCAATATGCTTCTATCCCGCTTTGATCTACCACCAGCGCAACCGCCTCGCTGTTCTGTAGGCGGTATTCCAGGGCTTCGGGACCAAATAAAAACGATAAAGGCATTGCAATCGCACCCATTTGCAGACATGCCATCACCGTGATGGCAGTCTCTGGACGTTGCGGCAAAATGTAGGCGACGACGTCACCCTGTTTAACACCTTGTTCACGCAATAAATTAGACAGTTGATTTGCTTGCTGCTGTAATCCGGTATAAGTTAAGGTTGCCATGTTGCCTTCGGCATCTTCATAATGGATAGCGATACGCTCGCTATCTTTACTCCAGCGCTGGCAACATACTTGCGCCATATTGAAATCACCCGGTACATCCCAGCGAAAACGCTGATATAACTCTTGATAATGATCTACATTTCCGATTTTCGCGATCTTTGGAATTGCTTTTTGCTTAGTCATTCTGTCTCCGGTTTTTTATAGAACGATCGTGCTATTATCTATCGACTTATAGACCAATCCTAATCCAAAATTTGCATGATTGTCGATGAGAAATGCGATGATATGTGTTCACCCAAAATTTTAATCCCATGATCAAATCTTCCCGCTCCGAATTTATCGCCATCCGTGGACTGCAATATCATGTGCGCCATTGGGGCGATGAATCCGCTCCTAAAATCTTCATGCTGCATGGCTGGATGGATGTGTCTGCCTCTTTTCAATTTGTGGTGGACTGCCTGAAACAAGATTGGCACGTCATCGCCCCCGATTGGCGTGGCTTTGGTTTAACCGATACGCCAAATGCTGATTGTTACTGGTTCCCGGACTACATGGGCGATTTGGATGCGATTTTGCAGCATTATTCCCCAGACGAGGCTGTCAATTTAATTGGACATAGCATGGGGGCAAATGTCGCTGGTATTTTTGCCGGTGTACGACCAGAGCGGATTAAAAAATTTGTCAATCTGGAGGGCTTTGGCATGCCAGTGACCACACCAGGCCAGGCGCCAGGTCGCTATTTAAAATGGCTGGATGAGTTGCGCCAGACACCGGTACTGCGCACTTATGCAAGCCAGGCAGAAGTGGCAGGGCGCTTACAAAAAACCAATCCACGACTATCCGACGAACGCGCTAGATTTTTATCGCAACACTGGGCTAAACAAAATGACGAAGGTCAATGGGAAATCCTCGGCGACCCGGCTCATAAACTCACCAGTCCCTTGCTTTATCATGTAGAAGAAGTGATGGCCTGCTGGGGAAAAATCACCGCGCCAGTATTATGGTTTGAGGCGGATGACACCAACGTCTGGCATTGGATGGGACCAAAATCAGAAGCTCGCATAGAGATTGACCGGCGTCTGGAGCATATCCCCAAGCTACAAAAAGAAATGATAAAAAACGCTGGTCACATGCTGCATCATGATCAGCCAGAAATTTTGGCAGAATTAATCGAGCAATTTTTACTCGTTTAGACAGTGACAGTATTGAATCAACAGCCGAGCCAGATCATTAATCGCTAGAACGGAAAGTAAAAATGAAAATTCTAGTTCCATTACTATTGCTGGCATTCTTGCCGGGCTTGTCCGTCGCCAAAGAGGTGTCACCTTTATCAACACGCTGTCTGTCATCCGATGCCAGCAAAAAAGCGATCAAACTACAGTTCAGCGCGGTAGGTGACGATGCAACTGGCTGGAGCGGTGCCTTTGTCAAATATGGTAAGAATGGAAAACCGATCACGCTGGTAGTCCAAAAGACATCAAGCGAAGAATTGATCGCAGGTCGCCCGGCAGAATTTACGACGATCTGGCTAGAAGTCGTCGGAGACCAAATTACCGGAACGTATGAAGTCGCAACCCAGGGCGCTCTGATCAATAATTTTGTCTATAAAAACAAACGTACCGGAGCGACGATGAGTTTTTCTGAAAGTAGAGATGTTGAATTGAGTGATGATGGTAGTTGTAAGTGGTAATGGATTGACAGAATGACGATGTTTCCAATCTTTCTAAAGTGCGCACAACATGAAACTCTTTTTCCTCTTAGTGATGTTCAGCGCAAGCGCCTGGAGTGCAGAGCCAGTGTCCGGCAATCAAATCAGTGAAATCGAGGGTGTGTATAAGCACCATTTTATGAATGGCACAATCACTCCCGGCAAAGCGCCTGGCGAGGCAGACCAGCCTTATGAATCGGAAGATATTGTTGAGATTGTCCGGTATGACCAGACGCACATCTACTTTCGTGCCGAGCTGCAGTTTTATAACGGGCATACATGTGGCATCTACGGTATTGCAGGCGAAGAGAACGGTGAATTTGTTTATCATGACCCGACAACACCACTCGCAGGAGAACCAGCCTGCACCTTGAGAATATCGACCTTGGCAAATAAATTGCGGATTACCGATAGGGATACGCCGCAAGGAAGTGCGACATGCAGAAACTATTGCGGTGTGCGTGGTAATTTGTCCGATTATTTGATAGCGAAAAATAGCAAAAGAAAAATTCGTTATCTTGATCGCCTGAAAGCTTCCAGGGAATATTCAGAAGCAGTCACCTCATTCAAGGCTTCAGGGAAAAAGTGAGTTAGTGCTCAATAAAGATCGCGCACGATTGTTGTTGTCGAGTATGTGGTCTGTGAACTCCCAACACTTGGCGCCTTAGTCAGAGTCATGTCGCAATGACATCGGCCATGATGGTCGTCTGCTAACGTGTTCACACTAGCCTGTCCTCAAAGAATCTCGGTTAAACTTACAGTATTCCTTACCGCGTTCCCTACACGTTTCTTTTTAACGCAGTCCCTCACTACAGTACCCATTTGATCATGAACGAAAAAGCATCTTACGGCTTCACCACTACTATTCTGCATAACGACCGTCAAAAAGAGATTGAGCACGGCTCTGTGCACAAACCTATCCATACATCCGTGTTGTTCGGTTACAAAGATGCACGTGATCTGGCAGCAGTATTTCAGGGGAAACAATCTGGTTATCGCTACGGTCGTCAAGGTAATCCCACGGTCTCTGCGCTGGAAGACAAACTGACCAAGATGGAAGACGGGCATTCGAGTATTTGTTTTGCTACTGGCATGGCGGCGATTGGCGCCGTGTTTCAGGCTTTATTGCGTCAAGGTGATCATGTCGTCTCATCTTCTTTTTTATTCGGTAACACCAATAGTTTGTGGCAAACCGTGGCTGCGCAGGGTGTTGATGTCAGTTTTGTCGATGCGACTGATGTGAAAAACGTCGCTGCCGTAATCACGCCTGCGACCCGCATTGTCTTTGTCGAGACTATTGCTAATCCGCGTACCCAGATTGCAGATCTCAAGCGTATCGGCGCTTTGTGCAAAGAGCGTGGCATTTTGTTTATCGTGGATAACACGATGACTTCGCCTTACCTGTTCCGCCCCAAAGTCGTTGGCGCTGGCTTAGTCGTGAATTCACTAACTAAGTCAATTGCAGGTCACGGTAATGTTCTCGGTGGTGCTTTGACTGATACTGGCGAGTACGACTGGAGTCAGTTTCCCCATATTGTCCAGAACTTCAAAAAATTCCCAACGCCGCAATGGGGTATGGCCCAAATCCGCGCTAAGGGCTTGCGGGATTTTGGCGCATCCCTGTCGCCTGAGGCGGCACACCAGATCGCCGTCGGTGCCGAGACGATAGCTTTGCGATTAGATCGTACATGTGCCAATGCGATGGCACTGGCAACGATGCTGGAAAACGATCCACGCGTCGCCGTTGTGCATTATCCTGGTTTGCCATCGCATCCGCAGCACGCAATTGCGAGTGAACTATTCCGTGCTTACGGTGCTTTGTTCAGTTTTGAGTTGAAGCCAGAGATCGATTGCTTCGATTATTTAAATCGCCTCAAGCTGGCGATTTCTGCAACCCATCTGGGTGACACACGCACGCTTGTGATTCCGGTAGCACACACCATCTTCTTTGAGATGGGTGCACAGCGCCGTGCCGCCATGGGGATTGCAGATTCGCTGATCCGCGTCTCGGTGGGGATTGAAGATACCCAAGATTTGCTGAATGATTTTCAGCATGCCTTGTCTGCATAGCCGCATCTGACGGTAGTGTGTGCGTAATTATACTGGGTAGGTGTATGAGTTATTTATACTAAGTTGTCCATATAATCATTGGACAATTGACCAACTATTTTAGATACTCCCCATTTTTTTCTATATTGCTGTTTTTAACTGGAAAGTGCCGATGTTACGTCTTTCGCTTCGTATGACCTTACGTGACTGGCGGGCTGGTGAGCTGCGCTTTCTGTTAGTTGCTTTGATGATCGCTGTGGCGTCTTTGTCTTCAGTCGGTTTTTTTGTGGACCGTATGCGCAACGGACTCAACCGCGACGCACACCAGTTGCTAGGTGCAGATTTGTTGATCAGTGCTGATCAGGCGATCAATCCTGCATGGCGCAGTGAGGCACAAAAACGCGGCTTGACGATGGCCGAGACGGTTGTCTTCCCTAGCATGGCGATTGCAGGTGAGGGCGATAATGTCGCCACCAAGCTGGTGTCGCTCAAAGCAGTTACACCTGGCTACCCTCTGCGAGGCAATCTCAAACTCAGTCAGGCTCAACAAGGTCCAGAAGTCATTACTAAAATTGTGCCGCCAGCCGGTACCGTCTGGATTGACCCTGCGCTGTTGATCAGCTTGAAGCTGAAGATTGGCGATCAACTCAAGCTCGGCGATAAAACTCTCAGCATCACACAACTGATTGCAAATGAGCCAGATCGCGGCGCCGGTTTTATGAACTTTGCGCCACGCGTGATGGTGAATATGGCGGATCTCACCGCGACCAACTTGATCCAAAATGGCTCGCGTGTCACTTATCGATTATTACTGGCCGGGCCAGCGGCTGCGATTACACAATTCCAAAAATGGCTGCAAGAGGGAATCGAGCGCAATCAGACCAAAGGTGTACGCCTAGAATCTTTGGAATCAGGCCGGCCAGAAATGCGCGCCACGCTAGACAGGGCAGAACAGTTTTTATCCTTGGTCGGTTTGTTATCTGCCATGTTAGCCGCCGTTGCAGTGGCAATGGCAGCGCGGCGATTTATGCTACGTCATCTGGACGCTTGTGCAATGCTGCGCTGTCTTGGGCAAACACAGAATCAGGTCACGGGCATGTACCTGATTGAATTTTTAATGATCGGCATTGTTGGCAGTGCCGCCGGTGTCATCGTCGGTTTTGCAGGGCATTATGTCTTGCTGGAGTGGCTGGGTAAATTAGTCTCGAACGATTTGCCGTCCGCCACTTGGCAACCGGCGTTACAAGGGATTGCAACGGGTTTGCTGTTGTTAGTCGGGTTCGCGTTACCACCGATTTTGCAACTGCGCAATGTGCCGCATAACCGCGTCATCCGTCGCGAGCAAGATGCACCACAAGCGCTGACTTTGGTAACCTATTTGCTGGGACTGGGCATGTTTGTCGGACTGTTATTGTGGCAAGCAGGCGATGTCAAACTGGGCTTGCTGACTGCGGGCGGTTTCCTGATCGGCTTATTGGTATTCGCCTTAGTCTCGTGGCTGGGCGTGGCCTCGCTCAAGCGTCTGCGTGGCTTGAGCAGTAACACCGCCTGGCGCTTTGCTGTCACTGCCTTACAACGCCGTCCTGGTGCTACCGTAATTCAGGTCGTGTCGCTTGCCTTGGGCTTGATGGCGCTCTTACTGCTCACAGTTGTTCGGGGTGATCTGATCACCGCCTGGAAAAGCGCTACCCCGGCCGACGCGCCTAATCAATTTGTGATCAACATCCAGCCAGATCAAAAGAACGACATCGCCACACGCTTAAAGCAAGTTGCCCAGCCTGTGTTGTACCCGATGATACGTGGCAGATTAATTGAAGTGAACAACAAAGCGATCACGGACAGTACTTATCCTGACGACCGCGCCAAACGCTTGGTCGACCGAGAATTCAATCTGTCGACGATGACCGATATGCCAGCAAGTAATACGCTGATCGCTGGCAAATGGTACCAAGATACCCAGCCAGAGGCCTCGGTAGAAGAGGGCATTGCCAAAACTTTGGGATTAAAGTTAGGCGACAAGCTCACCTTTGATGTTGCAGGTCAAAAAATTACCGCGCCAATTACCAGTTTGCGTAAGCTGGACTGGGGATCAATGCGGGTCAACTTTTTTGTGATCATCAATCCCAAAGCGGTTGTCGATTTACCGCAAACCTGGATAACGGCGTTTCATTTGCCGGAAAGCGATCAGCGCTTCGTCAATCAGCTCACGCTGGATTATCCTAATCTGACGGTGGTCGATGTTGGCGCGATGCTCAAGCAAGTACAAAGCGTGCTCGATCAGGTGATTACGGCGGTAGAATTTTTATTCCTGTTCACCCTCGCGTCAGGTGTGCTGGTGTTGTACGCCGCCCTTGCCGGATCGCAGGACCTGCGCATGCGCGAAGCTGCCTTGCTACGCGCTTTGGGCGCAACCCGCAAACAATTATCGCAAGCACAGTGGATAGAATTTTTGCTGGTCGGCGGATTGGCTGGCGTATTAGCAGCCAGTGGCGCCTCTGCCATTGGCTGGGCACTGGCACATTTTAGCTTTAATTTTGAATGGCAATTCAGTCCGGTAGTCTGGATCGTAGGATTATTTGTTGGCGCAGCTTGCGCGCTGATCGGCGGCTGGCTGGGTTTGCGCAATGTACTGAATCAGCCACCTTTATTGAGTTTGCGTGAAGGCTAAATCGCGTGTACGCAGCACTTAATAATGATCATTCTTCACCTTTAAAAATTCTACAGTAATGACAAACGAATCAAACAATGCGACGCAAGATACTCAACCGGAAGAGGAAGCGTCCAAGCTTTACGAGCTGATCGGCGGTGCTGACAAACTCCGTCAGATGGTAGATCGTTTCTATGATTTGATGGAGCTGGAACCCGAGTTTGCCGGTATCCGCGCTTTGCACCCAACACCGATGGATGGTTCACGCGATAAGTTGTTTTGGTTTTTGTCCGGCTGGATGAGCGGTCCGAATCTTTATATTGAACAATTCGGACATCCACGCCTGCGCGCACGCCATTTGCCCTATGCCATCGCCAGCAGCGAGCGCGATCAATGGTTGCGTTGCATGGCATGGGCAATGCAAGATGTCGGGATCGCAGAGGACTTGCAGCAACATTTGATGCAGTCGTTTTATCAGACTGCGGATTGGATGCGGAATAAGCCAGGCTAATTCGTCATGAAAGTCACCGACTAATCTTTTTTATTCCTTGATTCATAGCGGACTTCATCATTTAAAGTTGGTTACTGGATTGTGGAATGACGTCCAGATTAAATTCGATGGTATGAAAATTTTACTCCCCTATTTTTTGACTCTACTCGGTTGTGTGTGTTCTTGGCAGATAGGTAGAATTTTTAGGCGCAATATCAGAGGTATTCATTATTTCTTTGGATTTGTAGCTTTAATTATTGCGCCGATACTCGCATATTTTTTAGTTAAGTTGGCATTGCTTCTAATAGGAATAATGCATATTCCTTATGCTTTTGAAGAAGGTTGGCAGCCAATTTTTATAATTTTGACTGGTATGCTTTTTTATTGGTTGTTTATGATAATTAGCGCATCCATCAAAAAAAAGACGGATACCGAACTTTAAATTTATATCTCTAATAGTCCTCAAAAAAGAAATTTATAAAATGAATTTAATAGAAATTTTGGTACTCATCACGCTCGCTATTTTGTTAGTGATTAACTTGCTCGTTTTATTACGTAGTCGCGGCAGCGATGTCGGCCCTCAATTGCTTGCATTGCAACAATCACTGCAACAGGGACAACAGCAGCAAACTCAATTGCAGCAGGCGCAGGAGCGTTCCGAGCGGTCTTTGCGTGAGCAAGTACAATCCACTGCACAAGCGACCAGACAAGAATTAGGCGGGAATTTTTCTCAGCTTCAGCAAACATTGGCAGCGCAGTTAACTAGCGTTGCGACTTTGCAAAATAATCAGATTGATGCGTTTTCGCAGCAGTTAATTAAGCTGACGGAATCCAATGCGCAGCAGTTGGAACAGGTGCGGCTGGCGCTGATACAGCAAAGTCAAAACTCGCGCGATGAACAGGCGATCAGCCTCAAACGATTTGGCGATACCTTAAGCCTAAGTCTGGCAACACTGACCGAATCCAATGCCTTGCGCATGGCCGAAGTGCGGGCGACTCTGGAAGAAAAAATTAAACATCTGCAAGATGACAACGCGGCCAAGCTAGAAGAGATGCGTAAGACCGTCGATGAAAAACTGCATGCGACATTGGAGCAGCGTTTGGGCGAATCCTTTAAACAAGTCTCAGACCGTTTAGAAAAAGTGCATCAAGGTCTGGGCGAGATGCAGCAATTAGCCATTGGTGTCGGCGATCTGAAACGGGTACTGACCAATGTAAAAACCCGCGGAACCTGGGGCGAGGTGCAGCTAGAAATGGTGTTGGAACAAATGCTCACACCAGAGCAATACGCCAAGAACGTCGAGACCGTGCCAGGCTCTGGAGAGCGGGTAGAATTTGCAGTGAAATTGCCAGGCAAAGAAGATGGCAGAGCACCAGTCTGGATGCCGATTGATGCCAAGTTCCCTAAAGAGCAGTATGAGCGTTTGATTGACGCTGCCGAGCGCGCAGATGCAGAGGGCGTCGCGCAGGCAGGTAAAGAATTAGAACGCGCAATCCGTGGCGAAGCCAAGACCATTGCAGAGAAATATCTGTCGCCGCCACTAACCACCGATTTTGCGATTTTGTTTTTGCCGACCGAAGGTCTGTATGCCGAAGTCATGCGCCGCCCGGGTTTGGCAGATGAATTACAACGCACCTACCGCGTCAGCATCTCTGGCCCATCCACTTTGTCGGCATTGCTGAACAGTTTGCAGATGGGCTTCCGTACCTTGGTATTAGAAAAACGCTCATCAGAAGTCTGGCAAGTATTGGGTGCAGTCAAGACCGAGTTCGGTAAATTTGGCGACGTACTCGCCTCCACCAAAGCTGCCTTAGTCAGAGCCGCAGACAACATTGACAAGGCAGAAGTGCGCACCCGTCAAATGACCAGAAAATTGAAGTCAGTAGAAGCATTACCATCCGATTCTACCCAGAGCCTGTTAGGTGTGGATGGAGATTTGGGTTTGGATGAGCCGGGGGATGCAGACACTGCTGGTTGATATATTAATGTGCTCCGATTCTCACATAAACGGAAAATCATAATTGCAACACCTGTAGGGTGCGCCATGCGCACCAATCTACTTGGGGTAATGGTCGAATTACAAAATGGTACGCATGGCGCACCCTACCCAGAAATTCTAACTTTTATTGATCCAGTCAGCGAGAGAGCAAAGTTTAACTTCAGTAAAAATATAAACTGATAGTCCAATAAAAATGCGCCTTCCGAGCAGTTTTTGGCTTGGGAGGCGCATTTTTATTGGACGTTTATTTTAAAACTTGGACGCAGATTTTAATCTAGATTTTCTATTAGGTCGCTAGTACTTCTTACTAACGCAGACGGCATGTGCCGCTCTAACTGAAAATCTGCTTTCGATCTTAATACCTGATGGTCGTGCCGTTGTGCCGGTAATTAGGATTTATCGTCTGGATCGTACAGACGATAGTTGTTTTTGCCCGATTTTTTGACTGCGTACATAGCGTCATCTGCTTGCCGCATTACGTCATTTTTATCGAAATCGGCGTCACCTACATAAGTGATCCCGATACTGGCACCAATTTCTGTTTGGGTGCCGTCATCTAAATCAATCGGAGCCGAGGTGAGTGTGATGATTTTCCAGGCGATTTCTTTTGCTTTATCGGCGTGTTGTAAGTCTTTTAGCAGCACAACAAATTCATCCCCGCCGAGTCTGGCAACAAAGTCAGATCGTCTGACTATCTTGAATAATATCTGGGTGAAGTGGCAGAGTATTTTGTCACCGGCGTCGTGACCGTGAGTGTCGTTGACGGATTTAAATCCATCCAGATCGATCAGCAATAGGAAAAATCCACTGCCAGTTTTTTGTATCGACCGTTTTAAGCTGGCGATCTCGTTATCAAAACCCAGACGATTAAATGCGCCTGTCAGGTGATCGGTGACGGCCAACTGGTTTGCTGCTTCCTCTCCGATTTTATGGTCGGTAATATCATTGAGCAGGCCTTGTAGCACGCCATCTTCAATCGGGCTCAGCACAATATGCAACCACTTGCGTACAGGCGGTGTACCAATTTCAATCGAAAAGTCTTCCGATAAAATCTGATCTTGATTAGTTGCGGTGTCGATCATCATGTGCAGCCGTAACTCTTGCCCCTCTAGCGCAGACATCAAGCCACTGCTGATATTGTCTGAGGTGGTGTCTGGCGATAGCGCCAGCAAGCGTAAAAAGGCTGTGTTGTAGGAGGTGACTTCGCCCGATGTTTTGAGTAAAAAAATCCCGGTCTCGGCATTATCAAAAATAGTGCGGAATTTTTTCTCGCCAATCTCATGCTTGATGCGCAGATGTCGCTCATCTTCCAGAATATTGACCAGTTTGCCGACGATGGTATTGACGTCGCGCACGAGCTGGCCGATCTCATCTTGCTCATTACCGAGAGGGAGCGACAGTCTTGCTCCTGCTTCCGGGGATAAATCATGCAAGCGATCGGAGATGGTTTTGATCGGTCTGGCGATGATCTTAATCACGACATAGACCAAGGCCAGTGCCATCAAAATGGTTTGTAGTATTAGCAAATAGGTGGTGAAATTCGCCTTGCTATTGACTTGCTTCTGAATGCAGGCCATGTCTGGTACCAGCTCGATCTGGCATACTTTTTCCGAACTGTTAAATGGTGAAAACACATCTCGGGTAATCCGAATATCTGATGATGGCAGCGTAGCTAGTTTTGTTTTAGCCGATTTACTTGCCTGTGCTAATACTGTGGCTGGGGTAAAAATCCGTATGCTGTAAACATCTTCATTCTTGAGTAATCCCCGGCTAACCTCTGCCGCCAAATTGATATCTAACAAGTAGCAGGCAATACTGGTGGTACTTTCTACCGTGCTGAGCAAGTTGCCCATTCTGCTTTTTGCCTGCTCTTGCTCTAAATGCGAAGTCCAGTAATAAGTGAACACCGCAAAAAAACTACCGACTAAGAGCGCAATCCCCAGCACAATAAATGTGCTGCGATAAATAATGCTGGTACGCAGTAGTTTGAGCATAGTCGGTATTTTAAATAGTTAGTTTTGCTTGTATTCGTTTTTTGATATTTACTGGCGCTTACTGGTGTAAGTTCGATATAACTTCGATATAGCTTCGGTGTAACTTATTAACGGTTTGCTTAGGTCTGAGTAAGCTAAGTGCGCTGATTAATTTAAGGCGTAGAGTCAAAAATCACTTTGACCCGTTTATCTAATTTCTTTCTATCAATATACGCGATCGCGCCTTTATTGTTACTAACAATTTCCAGTACTTGTTCTACGCTATCCGCCTGGCGCGGTGGCGAACCTTGTCCGGAAAAAGTCAGACGAGCCCAGTAGGAATTGATCTCTGGCAATTCCTTATTGACCATGCTGGCATAAAATTTAGTCTTTTCTGAGATAGGCGTGTTGAGATCAATCGGCATGGCTTTAATGCCAGACGGCAGTTTGCGATATCTGCCCATGTAAATATTGACGACATCATCTTTGCTCATCCTTTCTATTCCGCTATCGGGGTTGGCAATCACCACAAAATCAGCACAAAAAGCTTGATTGCCGCCAACCGTCATAATTAAGGCGACAGCCAGGCTAGTGAAGGTTGCGCGATGTACTAGGGTTTTCATGTTCTATCCCTAAAATACAAAATTGACTGAGACGCTGAGCAAATTAGCTTTACCATCCCAACCCGGTTGAGCGTTGCGGGTTATTTGGGGACTGGTACTGTCAATATGATCTACTTGTATTTTTAAATCAATTTTATCTCCCAAGTCGTAGCGTGCTCCAAGTGATACGGTACTTTGCTTATTGACTACAGTATTGGCAAGCGCATTTGCGCCAAGAATCAGGATGTCGATATTGGGGTTAACGCCAAATGGTAGACCAGTGTTGCCACTGCTTTGGCGATGTTCTGGCGTGGCGGCGGAGTAGCTAAAGTAGGGCGTCCATTTTTTTATTCTGTAACCTACTGTGAAATATCCCGCCGTGAATCCTGGGTAAGGCAGTATTGCCGACCTAGTCTGGCTTAACATCAGTTGTGCTTGTAAGGGGCCTTCGTCATAGGCGATACCTGCGGAGAGGTAGTTGATGGCTTTATCCTGGAATCCAATATTGCCAGCGACGGTCGCGGCTAGAGGGCTGATCGCGTTAATTGCAGGTGAGCGTAAACCATCAATCAATCCCTGAAAACCAGGAAACTCGTTTTTGAAACGTATCTGGCTATAACCAACCCGATACATCCAACTTTCAGTTTGATATTCAATATGCCCGCCTACAACATCCGAGCCTTTTAATGAGAAATATTGATCCGGCACACCGGTATAGGTTTTTTCTCTGGCTTTGCCAGCAAATGCTTTGAAGCGAGCGATCCCCGGACCGACTGGATATTTGATGACCATGTCTGCACCGTCGATATAAGACACGATCAAGTTACCAAAATAATCGATGGGTGGACGTACCCATAAATAAGAGTAGGCGACATTGCGTGAGTCGGCCAAGAGGTAGACATCAAAACCTAGGCGACCTGCACGCAATTGCAAATTATCGTTCGGGTTATATTTAAGAAACGCCCAGGTAACGTCAGGGTCGAAGCCAGTTTGTGAGCGGCGGCTGACGACTTGGACTGAGGCGTCCAGATTGTCAAGGATGGAGGTGGAGAGTTGCAGACCTAGCAGGGAGTCAACGCCAAAATCAAGTCGATTGGAGTAGCCCACACCTTTAGGCTGCAATAAGTCCCGCACAATATCGACTTGACCAGTGTCGCTATACACAGCACCAAGTGTGCCAAAGCCGCTAATTGTGAAGGGTTTGTCGCCGTCCGCTGCCTGAGCCTGTTGAACACAGAATAGCCAGCAGCAAAGTAAAAAACACCGTCGGGCAATCAGATCCCACATAGGAGCGCATTTTCCGTGTAATAAGTTTAGGGTGTACCGAGCTTTATCTTACACATCTAAAAACTGGCTGACAACTGTTGATTGCTGCCCGATTTTATAGCAAAAACCAGAGTTGTCTGAAGTGCCGCTTAAGTCGCTATTTGATAGGTCTTTAAGATTAATCAAAGATAAAAAAGCCTGGGGTCAATTCAGACTCCAGGCTGTTTGTTTAATCTATTAGTAGCTTATTTCTTAGATCAGGAATGCGCTTTAATGAAATCTGCAATCTTAGGTGCGATCACTTCGCGCCAGCGACGGCCAGCAAAAATACCATAATGACCGCATCCGGGCGCTACAAAGTCTTGTTTCATCTTGGCAGGAATGCCGCTGCACAAATCATGTGCCGCCTGAGTTTGACCCGCGCCGGAGATGTCATCCAATTCACCCTCAACTGTGAACAGTGCAACGGTTTTGATATCTTGCGGGCGAACCAATTTACCTTCTACATCCCAAGTACCTTTTGGCAAATCAAAATCTTGGAAAACAATTTTAATTGTTTCTAAGTAGTATTCAGCAGGCATGTCCAATACAGCGTTGTATTCGTCGTAAAATTTACGGTGCTGTTCTGCTGACTCGTCATCACCTTGCATTAAATGTTGGAAAAAATCCCAGTGGCTTTGTGCATGGCGATCCGGGTTCATTGCGACAAATCCAGCATGCTGCAAAAAGCCCGGGTACACCTTGCGACCATAACCAGGATGATTAGCAGGGACGCTATAAATTACAGTATTTTCAAACCAGGAAAATTTCTTTTCCGTTGCCAGATCATTGACTTGTGTCGGTGATTTGCGCGGATCTATCGGGCCACCCATCATGGTCATGGTTTTTGGCAATTTAGGATCTTTGGCCGTTGCCATCAGAGAGATCGCAGCTAATACCGGGACTGTTGGCTGACAAACTGAGACTACATGCACATCAGGCCCTAATAGACGGATGAAGTCCTGCACGTAATAAATATAGTCATGCAAATGGAAAGCGCCATCGCTTAAAGGTACCATACGCGCATCGATCCAGTCGGTGATATAAACATCATGTTGCCCAAGCAGACCTCGTACGGTGTCGCGCAATAAAGTAGAGTGATGGCCAGAAAGCGGCGCGACCAGTAATACTTTTGCTTGTTTAAGTTTTGCCAGTTCTTTTTCAGGCAGATCTTTTTTGAAATGTAATAACTTACAGAATGGTTTCGTCACCGCAGTCGTTTGTACGATGCCGACAATTTTGTCGTCGATGGTTGTGGACGTGATATCAAACTCTGGCTTTTCGTAATCTTTGCCCAAGCGATAAACCAATTCATAGGCAGCAGAAATACGCTGAGCATATGGCGTATGTGCAAGTGGTGAAATTGGATTAGAAAAAAGCTTGGAAGAAGCTTCTGCCCATTGCGTTAATGGGTTCAGGAACGCGCGATTCAGTTCGTGAAATTGATAAAGCATGATGGTGTCTTTCAGCTAGGTGTATCAACTCAAGATTAGAGAAAGTACTCTACCTTGTTGCAATGCATCATAAACCAGTTTGCCGTATTTGTCGCACGAGTGTGCGTTTCTTGAGCGGTGGCTGGCTAATTATGTCGTCAAACTTCGTAAAATAAGGTTAATTTCATAGCTAAATTACAAAGAAAATAACGTGATTTGTGCACTTATTAATACTTCAGGCAAAGAAAAAAGCGCTGCACATCATGGCAGCGCTTTTTTTATCCAGTACAACGGATTATTTAGTCAAATACTGGTGTTTCAACGCCAAGGATTTTGTGCAGTTTAGGCGAGGTCGTGGTGTATTGCATGTGGATTTTCTTGTCAGGGAAAATATACGGTGCTGCGCCAAACGCTGCCAGTGCCGCTTCGTGGAAGCCAGACAAAATCAATTTCTTTTTGCCTGGATAAGTATTGATATCGCCGACGGCAAAAATACCTGGTACGTTGGTTTCAAATTTCTCTGTATTCACTACTTTGAGTTGTTTGCGCTCAATATCCAGACCCCATTCAGCAATAGGGCCGAGTTTTGGAGACAGTCCGAAGAACACCAGCAAATTGTCCACCGGCATACGACGTGTTACGCCATCCGCACCGGTGACTTTGATCTCTGATAGCAGATCGTCTTTAGTTTCGATACCGGTCACTTGGCCGATCACTAATTGCATCTCGTAGTTATCGCAAAGTTCTTTCATTTTGGCGACTGATGCTGGTGCTGCGCGGAAGTCATCACGGCGATGTAACACCACGACAGATTCTGCTTTACCGACCAGATTCAATGCCCAATCTAAGGCAGAGTCACCACCGCCGCAGATCACCAGATTTTTGCCATGGAATTTACTTGGATCTTTTACGCGGTAAAACACCTGGCTGTTCTCAAAGGCTTCAATACCCTCTACTTTTAAGGTGCGTGGTTGGAAAGAGCCAACACCGGCTGCGATGAAAATAGTTTTTGTGATGAAGCGCGTGCCGGCCGATGTTTCCAGATTGAAGCGACCATCTTCACGACGCTCGACCAGGTTTACTTCTTGTCCCAGATGGAAGGTTGGCTCAAATGGTTCAATTTGTTTGAGTAAATTGTCAGTCAATTCTTGGCCTGTACAAACAGGCACAGCCGGAATATCGTAAATCGGTTTGTCTGGGTACAGTTCTACACATTGGCCGCCAACAACGGCGAGTGAATCGATGACATGTGCTTTGATCTCTAATAAGCCGAGTTCAAATACTTGGAACAGACCGACCGGACCAGCGCCGATAATGACGGCATCTGCTTCGATGACGCCGGTTGCTGGATTTGCTTTATTGTTTTCCATACGACTTGGTATTTCCTGATATTGATTGAGACAGTGCTTGCAGCGCTTACAGTATCCGCACTGATAATCGGTACTGAAGCACGACGGCTAAGAATGCTAATTAGCGCGTCAAAAATTGCAATTTATCTTTGACATCTTTCCAGTCATCTGCATCTGGCAGAGGACTGGTTGTTTTGGTAATTGATGGCCAGGTGCGGATCAGATCTGCATTGATCTTGATGAACTGCTGTTGATCTGCCGGCACGTCTTCTTCTGCATAGATTGCGTTAACTGGGCATTCTGCAACGCATACGGCGCAGTCTATGCATTCATCCGGATCAATCACCAGGAAGTTAGGGCCTGCACGGAAGCAGTCTACTGGGCATACATCAACGCAATCGGTATAGCGGCAGCGGATGCAGGATTCGGTCACAACGTGGGTCATAACAGTCCTTCTTTTCTATTGTGAGAGTGTAAGGCGCAGCCAATAGAGGGCATAGGCTGCAAAGCCTTGCATTTTAAGGCAATTTGAGCTAACTCACAAATCAGGCTTAGATAAATTACGCATAAGCAAATTCGGTATGCGTGATTAGTGATGTGCTTTTTATGGCCTTTTATGTGTTTTTTAATTTCATAAAATGGGCGGAGCAACGCTTGCTACGCTGAAGTCCAATGACTTTGTACCTCAATCGATTAAAGCACTGTTTTGAATGAAATTTTTTGATCCATGTCAAAAGCGGCGTTTTTTGCCATATTCAGCGTTAAACTCGTTTTGATATAAATGACCGATAAGATCGTTAGCTGCTTGTAAGACCTAGAAATCCGAGCGACCAAATAGCCAAATAGCCAAATAGCCAAATAGCCAAATAGCCAAATAGCCAAATAGCCAAATAGCCAAATAGCCAAATAGCCAAATAGCCAAAAAATTATTAAATTATTCAGGATACGAATGAAACCTTCCCTCTTAGTCTCACGAGCAATTTTTCCAGACGTGTTAGATCAGCTATCTACGCATTTTGAGATTGAATCAAATCAGGACGATCATATTTTTTCAGCACAGGAATTGGCTGAAAAGTTAAAGGGAAAGCAAGGCTTGTTATGTACCGGTAGCGCCAAAATTAACGAAGCCTTATTGACTCAATTGCCCGACCTAAAAATGGTGGCGCAAATGGCGGTTGGTTACGACAATATTGATGTTGCTGCTTGCACGGCACATCGCGTTATGGTGAGTAATACGCCGGATGTATTAAACGAAACTACCGCCGATTTTGGCTGGGCATTGTTGATGGCGACAGCTCGTCGCGTGACAGAGGCAGAGCATTGGCTACGCGCTGGCAAATGGACTAAGTGGCGTTACGATGGCTTTTTGGGCGCTGATGTGCACGGCGCTACTCTGGGAATCATTGGCATGGGCAGAATAGGGCAGGCGATCGCTCGGCGTTCCATGGGGTTTGATATGAAGGTGATTTACCATAATCGTTCGCGTCTGAGCCCAGAACAAGAGGCGCATGCAAACAACGCTAGCTATGTCAGTAAAGAGGATTTGTTGAGGACTGCAGATCATGTGATGCTGGTGTTACCTTACTCAGCTGCGTCACATCACACCATCGGTGCCGCCGAGATAGCGATGATGAAGCCAACTGCAACGCTGGTCAACCTGGCGCGTGGCGGGATAGTGGATGATGCGGCCTTGATTGCAGCCTTGCGTAACAAGACGATTGCGGCGGCAGGTTTAGACGTGTTTGAGAATGAGCCGAAATTCAACTCTGACTTTTTAAGTCTTGAGAATGTAGTTCTCACACCGCATATCGCCAGTGCATCAGAAGCCACCAGGAGGGCGATGGCGAATTGTGCGGCGAGTAATTTAGTCGCGGCTTTGAGTAAGCAACGACCACCTAACTTACTGAATCCTGATGCGGTTGCTGGAATGCTTGCCTAAATTATATACTGGTGGGGTGTATGATTGTTTTATGCCAGATTGTCCAGATAAGGTTTGGACAATTAAAAATACTCCCCTTATTTATAATATTATTATTTGTCCACTTGTTGGCTGAGATAGAGATTAGGACGATTAATTTCCATCAACATTTCAGGTTTGGCGGGTGCCTGAAATCCGAATTTTTGATACAGCCCTTGCGCATCACTGCTCGCTAGCATAAATCGACGCAAACCTTGAAGCTCGCTATGTTCTATAACCGCTTGAATCAGCAGTTTGCTATACCCTTTGCCGCGCTGTTCTGGCACAACAAATACATCTACCAGGTAGGCAAAAGTCGCGTGGTCAATGATGACGCGAGCAAAAGCGACTTGTTCACCTTCAAGATAGCCGCCAAAACAAAATGAATGTTGAATCGATCGCTGTACCGTGGCTAGAGGAATCGCCTTGGCCCACGCCGTATGCTGCGACAAAAAATCATGAATCAGGGGAATATTCAGAGCGGATTTGTCGGTGGAAATATGCATTGCAATATCGGATGAATGAAGGGGTTTAGTTCGCTTTAATTAAGTTTAAGTGACATTTAGAAACGAACTTTAAAGCGAACCTTAAACTCAGCGTTGATTTAATCTTTCAGGCCATTGATCAGATCAATATATTGCTGCATCGCGTCTTCTTGTGAGGTGCCTGCCAGTGCTTGCCATGCATCAAATTTGGCACGGCCCACAAAGTCAGTCATACCAGGACGATCACCAGTTGCATCACCTGCGCTGCCTTGTTTGAACAGGCCATAAATTTTTAGCAGCGTCATGTTGTCAGGGCGCTCTGGCAAATTTTTTGAATCGGCTGACGCTTGTAGAAATTGTTCTTGCAGGCTCATTTAGTACTCCGTAATCTTGAATGGAAAGCATCAAAGTAGCATACTTGCCATTCAGTCCATAGCAGTTCACTAGAGTAAATATTCAATCAACTACCTCTTGAAAAAATGGTCAAGCTAGCTAGGTCAATGTATTGTCGGTTCAGCGCCGCAACAAGCTTTGAATTTTT
Organism: Undibacterium sp. GrIS 1.2; assembly: GCF_040544435.1. NCBI lineage: Bacteria > Pseudomonadati > Pseudomonadota > Betaproteobacteria > Burkholderiales > Oxalobacteraceae > Undibacterium > Undibacterium sp. GrIS 1.2. The sequence goes on along the minus strand of NZ_JBEONP010000027.1, from coordinate 30,251 downwards.
TACCGCTGCCACAAGGGCAGGGATCATTGCGACCTACTTTTGGACTCTCACGCTTGACTGTCGCCACGCCTGATTTTCGTAAAGGCGCCCAGAAGCGGCGGATTTCCGGGATAGCCGCTTCCAGTTCGATGGCGAGCAGGTGACATTTTTGCGGCGTATCCACCAGCTTCACTTCCTCTTCTTCGATCTCTTCTGCGCCGAGTAAATAGATAGGATTGAGCAAGGGCGCGATGGCGGATTCCCAGATCGGTTCCCACTCATCTTCGCGCAGTTGCATGCCTTCCCAAAAGCCCCAGGCCCAGGTTTCGCCATCAATCAGTTCTTTGCCGTCTTGTTCCATGACGCAAAACAGAGGTTCAAACTCTTGCGGCGCGACTTCAAATGTGATCTGGATTTCATTCATAAAACGGGCGATCAGCGTAGTGATGCGTTCCATTTCTTTTGGCGTTTTAAACTTCAGCTCGGCTTGATCCGGCAGACCCCAGACCAGCGGCAACCACTCGGTCATCGGGATCATTTCTGGTCCGATGGCAATGGCGGTCAGGTAGCCGTGCAAGGCATCCATGGTCATTCCGTCGTCGCCTACGCGGTCGGACATCAAAAATTTGTCCAGTTCGTTAAATTCTTTATCGCTGAGAGGTTCATCGAGGTGCATAAGAGTGCTCTTGATTGTTAATGAGTGAAATACCGGAAGTGTAGCGCTTTGTCTCTCGTTCGTGGAGAGTTTGAACGTACAATGCCAGTCATGAGCACATCAATTTCTCCCAATAATTCAATAACCCCTGATCTGGATGACGATGACGATCGCCAGCCTGATTTTTTGCTGGAAGAAGCCTCAGATCATTCCTTATCCTCGGGTGGCGCCACTCATGCTTTCGCCGGACTCACGCCTGAATGTGCGCTGGACGCTTTGCATGCAGCAGGTTTTCAATGCGACGGTCGCTTACTAGCGCTTAACAGCTATGAAAACCGTGTGTATCAGCTAGGAATGGAGGACGGGCCGCCATTAATCGCTAAGTTTTATCGCCCACAACGCTGGACCGATGCCGCGATTTTGGAGGAACATCAGTTTGTTCGTGAATTAGTCGCGCAAGAAATCCCGGTCGTACCTGCCTTGGTGTCTGCGGATGGACAAAGCCTGCATCAGTATCAAGAATTTCGGTTTTCGGTTTTCCCTAGACAAGGAGGGCGGGCGCCGGAGTTGGATCAACCGCAAACGCTGGAGTGGCTTGGGCGGTTTATCGGACGTATCCATGCGGTAGGTGCGCAGCAGACTTATCAGCACCGACCTGGCTTAAACCTCGATACTTTTGGACATGTGCCAAGAGCCTATTTGTTGGAATACGCCGGCATGCCGCGTGATTTATTGGCGGCCTATACCAGCGTCACGCAATTTGTGTTGGACGGCGTAGCGCAGGCATTTGAGAGGGCAGGGGATGTCAGCCATATTCGTTTGCACGGCGATTGCCATATCGGTAACGTCTTGTGGACGGATGCCGGCCCGCATTTTGTGGATTTTGACGATAGCCGCGTGGGGCCGGCGATACAGGATTTGTGGTTATTATTATCAGGCACGCGAGCAGAAATGACCGCACAGCTGAGTGACATCGTATTTGGCTATGAAGATTTTTTTGAATTCCAACCACGTCAGTTGCATCTGGTTGAAGCACTGCGGAGTTTACGTATGCTGCACTATTCCGCCTGGCTGGCACAGCGTTGGGATGATCCGGCATTCAAGCAAGCCTTCCCTTGGTTCAATACCCAGCGTTATTGGCAAGACCGGATTTTAGAATTACGAGAGCAAGTTGCCTTGATGGATGAACCGCCGCTGGTAGTTTGATTGCTGCCAACTGATGTGGCAGCCTACTATGGCAGCTTGAAATTCGTTGCGATAAGGGCGCGAGCAAATATCTAATACAAAGTGCAAATACGTGGTCCTTGTAAACGTATGAAGTGTTTTTGCGGAACCGGTATTGGTGACGCCGGGCTATCCGTTAAAATGCTGCTATTCCTTTACTTTTGAAATGCGCATCATGACTCAAGACGAACTTAAACAAGCCGTAGCCCAAGCCGCTATTCAGTACGTTGTAGAAGATAGTATTGTCGGTGTCGGTACTGGTTCTACTGCCAATTTTTTCATTGATGAATTGGCAAAGATCAAACATAAAATCAAGGGCGCAGTCGCGTCGTCAGAAGCAACCGCAGCCCGTTTACGCAGTCATGGGATTAACGTATTTGATTTGAATGATGTCACCTCCATGCCGGTATACATTGATGGTGCGGATGAAATTACTCCTCAAGGCGCAATGATCAAGGGGGGCGGTGCGGCTCTGACGCGCGAGAAAATTGTTGCCTCAGTTGCGGACAAATTTATCTGTATCGCCGATGGTTCTAAGCTAGTCGATTTGCTGGGTAAATTTCCACTACCAATCGAGGTGATCCCTATGGCGCAAGCCGTCGTTATCCGCAAGCTTAATGCCCTCGGTGGTGAAGCGCGTTTGCGTTTGAAAGATGGCGCGCCTTTGTTGACGGATAACGGCAATATCATCATCGACGTGCATGGCTTACAAATCGCCGATCCGGTAGCGATGGAGGCGGCTATGAATAATATCGTAGGTGTGGTGACTGTAGGTTTGTTTGCACAACAAGGCGCGAATGTCTGTTTGTTGGGCACAGCAGAGGGTGTTAAAACACTGATGTTTTAAAGTCCGCTGCGTTTTAAAGTCAGTTGCGCATCAACTCCCATTGGTTGTGGAGTTGTATCAAGATAAGCAGATACTCCCTCTATTTTTTTAAGAATATGTCCAATTGTCCAATGATTGATTGGACGATTAAAATATACTGGGAGGTAGTGTATGGAATTATTGACTCTTGCACTTATTGGCTCAATACCTGCATGCATAAAAAAAGCCCCGCCGAAGCGGAGCTTTTTACTAAATCTTTAATCGAATAGATTAAGGATTTTGGATGTTGGAAGCTTGCTTGCCTTTAGGGCCTTGCGTGACTTCGAACTGTACTTTTTGACCTTCTTTTAAAGTCTTAAAGCCGTTCATCTGGATTGCGGAAAAGTGGGCGAACAAATCCTCACCGCCGTCATCCGGAGTGATAAAGCCAAAGCCTTTGGAATCATTGAACCACTTGACGGTACCTGTTGCCATAATGCATCTTTCAAATATAAACTAATCACACGAGCCGTAAAAGCAAGAAACCTAGCATAAAGCAGTCTTCCCCTAAACTTGCTCACTTCTATTGACATTTGCTGCACATTTGTTGTCAATAAATACCATTCTTGGCGGAAAAAAAAGTAATGTCAAGATATTTTGTTGCTATATCAGACACTGTTTGCAACACTGTTGTTTTTTTACTTAATGACAATAGACTAGGCTTTTTTGATTTAATACATTTGAGTGAATGTTGTTGCGCTGCCTACCATTTTTAATAATTTATCTTTAAGAATGAAAGTGTGCTTAAACGTTTCGCCTCAAGCGACCATCAACGTGTGATTTGTAAATATATTGAATTATCATTAGCAGGCTTGATGTATTGAATTTGAGCACCATCTGCGAAAAATAAAGAAAACGCGTAACATCACTAAAACGTGATTGATTTGTTGTTGTACGATTCAGTCACTAAGTGTGCATTGATCAAACAAACCTCCTTTTATCCGTTTATTTTTCGACTCTCGACTGAATCAACGTACTAGAATAGACGCATGGGAAACAAGCAAGGAAACGGTACGATATTGGAGCGGCAAGCACAAAAGCTTAAACCTCCATCCATGTACCAAGTGGCGCTGCTCAATGATGACTACACTCCAATGGAGTTTGTAGTGGCCATCATTCAGGAGTATTTTAATAAAGACCGCGAAACCGCGATGCAGATCATGCTTAAGGTACACCGGGACGGCAAAGGCATCTGTGGGGTTTATACCAAAGATGTCGCTTTAACCAAAGTGGAACTGGTGTTGACGCACGCTCGTAAGGCAGGGCACCCCCTGCAATGTGTGATGGAGGAAGTATGATTGCGCAAGAATTGGAAGTTAGCCTGCACATGGCTTTTGTTGAAGCCAGACAGGCTCGTTATGAGTTCATCACGGTCGAGCACTTGTTGCTTGCCTTGCTGGATAATCCTTCAGCTGCCGAGGTAATGCGAGCTTGCGCCGTAAATATTGAAGATTTACGCAAATCTCTCAGTAATTTTATCAGCGACAATACGCCAACTGTGCCCGGCACCAGCGAGGTAGATACGCAACCAACACTTGGTTTTCAGCGTGTGATTCAACGCGCTATCATGCATGTGCAATCTGCATCTAATGGCAAAAAAGAAGTTACTGGTGCGAATGTGCTGGTTGCGATTTTTGGTGAAAAAGATTCACACGCTGTTTATTATCTGCACCAGCAAGGCGTTACCCGCCTAGATGTGGTTAATTTCATCTCTCACGGCGTGCGCAAAGATCAGCAGACCGAGCCACAAAAATCATCTGAAGGTGGAGAGGAACCACAGGCAGAAGGTCAGCAAAAAGAAAATCCTCTCGACCAATTTACTCAAAATTTGAACAAGGCCGCAGCGGAAGGTCGGATCGATCCATTAATTGGACGTGACAGTGAAGTTGAGCGCGTGATTCAAATTTTATGTCGTCGTCGCAAAAATAATCCTTTGCTCGTTGGTGAGGCTGGTGTTGGTAAAACGGCGATTGCTGAGGGATTGGCATGGCGCATTACGCAAAATGACGTACCAGAGATTTTGCAAAACTCCATCGTCTATTCGCTGGACATGGGTGCTTTGTTAGCCGGTACAAAATACCGTGGTGATTTTGAATTACGTCTGAAAGGTGTGCTCAAGCAGCTTAAAGATAATCCTAACGGCATTTTATTTATTGATGAAATCCATACGATCATCGGAGCAGGCTCTGCTTCTGGCGGCACTCTGGATGCCTCTAATCTATTGAAGCCTGCCTTATCTAATGGTCAGCTTAAATGCATCGGTGCGACGACTTACACTGAGTATCGCGGCGTGTTTGAAAAAGATCATGCTTTAGCACGTCGTTTCCAAAAAATTGACGTCAATGAGCCAACGATTGAACAAACGGTGCAAATTTTGCGTGGTCTCAAATCTAAATTTGAAGAACACCATAACGTTAAATATTCTGCTTCTGCATTGACAACCGCAGCTGAATTATCAGCACGTTTCATCAATGATCGTCATCTGCCAGATAAGGCAATTGATGTAATTGATGAAGCCGGTGCTGCGCAACGTGTATTGCCAAAATCGAAGCAAAAGAAAACAATAGGTAAAGCAGATATCGAAGATATTATTGCTAAGATCGCTCGTATTCCGCCACAAACGGTCAACCAAGATGACCGCAGTAAGCTGAAAACAATTGATCGTGATCTGAAAAATGTCGTCTTTGGTCAAGAACCAGCGATTGATGCCTTAGCTGCGTCGATCAAGATGGCACGCGCTGGTTTGGGCAATGCAGACAAACCAATCGGCTCCTTCTTATTCTCGGGTCCAACGGGTGTTGGTAAAACGGAAGTTGCTAAGCAACTGGCATTTACACTCGGTATTGAGCTGATTCGCTTTGATATGTCTGAATACATGGAGCGCCATGCCGTCAGCCGCTTAATCGGCGCGCCACCGGGGTATGTCGGTTTCGATCAAGGTGGCTTGCTGACCGAGGCGATCAACAAGAAACCGCATGCTGTCTTGCTGCTGGATGAGATTGAGAAAGCCCATCCAGATGTATTCAATATCTTGTTGCAAGTCATGGATCATGGCACTCTGACCGATAATAATGGTCGCAAGGCGGATTTCCGTAATGTGATCATTATCATGACAACCAATGCAGGTGCAGAGAGCTTGCAAAAACGTTCTATTGGCTTCAATGACAGCAAAGAAGCAGGCGACGAGATGGCGGATATTAAGCGGATGTTTACGCCGGAGTTCCGTAATCGTCTGGACGCGATAATTAGTTTCCGTGCCTTGGATGAAGAAATTATCTTGCGTGTTGTCGATAAATTCTTAATGCAGTTAGAAGAGCAATTGCATGAGAAAAAAGTCGAAGTTACCTTTACTGAGTCTTTACGTAAATTCCTGGGTAAAAAAGGTTTTGATCCATTGATGGGCGCAAGACCAATGGCGCGCTTGATTCAAGACATGATACGAAAAGCGCTGGCTGACGAACTATTGTTCGGGAAATTAGTTAGTGGTGGTCGTGTCATCGTTGATCTGGATGACAAAGATCAGATTAAGTTAGAATTTTCTGAGGGCGATGCAACACCACCTGAGGCTTCACAAGAAGTAGTAGAAGTTGAGTAAATTTAAGTTGAGTAAATTTATAAAGTAAGTTTGTACAGTAATTTTGGACTGCTGACTCTTTGGTAAAACATAGTTATTTTTGTACTGAGAATTTTAACGACTCTAAAAATATTTTACCAAGGAGGATGACATGGTTGGTTTTACGCTCCCCGTATTTGTACTTGATTACACACTGAAGACGATAGATTCGATACTTTCTCAATCGGGTTTAGAGGGTAAAGAAGTCGAAGTTGATGTTTATGAACGAAGTGATGTGAATAAAAAACACATTGCTTCAGGTCAGAGAATCAAAGGGGAGGACGACCTGTTTAAAGTAACCGTCAATACTGATGCAGGTTTGCATACTGATGAATGGAACTACACTATTTTGCGAGAATCGGCAGGACGTAGTCGAAAACTTAAAAAGTAGTATTTAGTAAAACAAAAAGCCCGGACTCCAGTTCGGGCTTTTTGTTTTGGCTAGTTTATTTTTTCTAAACGTGTGTTGGATTGTGATTTGTTTCTGATTCATTTGGCTGAGTTTTTTTCAGCTCATTTTTGAACCGAAAGTTTGCCGAACTGGAATCGTAGCAGGATCAAAATTATCCAGACAATTCACATTGATGCCAAAATGATCCGGCGTAACGCGCTTGCGATGGAATGGATAAATACCGCAAATTTTGCAGAAAAAATGTCTCGCAGTCATGCTGTTGAATTGATACTCGCTCAGCTGTTCTTCTCCGGCGAATAATTCAAATTGACTCTCGTGCACCTTAACCATTAGCGCATTTTTCTTGCGACAAATTGAGCAGTCGCAAATAGTTAGTTCTGGGAAATCGGTTTGAATCTCAAATCGTATCGCGCCGCAATGACAACTCCCTTGATATTTTTTTACAATTTGATCAGTCATGCGAAATGCGTCCTAGTGTTTGCCAGTACTACCAAATCCACCCTCACCACGCTCACTATTACCAAATTCTTCTACTATATTAAAACCGACTTGCAATACAGGGACAATGATCAGTTGTGCCAAACGCTCCATTGGTTGCAAGGTGAATTCGTTTTGACCACGATTCCATGTAGACACCATCAGTTGACCTTGGTAGTCCGAGTCGATCAAGCCAACAAGGTTACCTAATACAATGCCGTTTTTATGTCCCATACCACTGCGTGGCAAGATCATAGCGGCGTAAGCTGGGTCACCTATGTGTATTGCCAGGCCGGTGGGGATTAAAACAGTCTCACCTGGTTTAATCGTAATTGGCGCATCTATACAAGCCCGCAAATCCAAGCCTGCGCTACCGGGCGTGCCATAGGCTGGCAATTGGTCTTTCATGCGAGTGTCGAGGATTTTCAGATCGATATTTTTCATGCGAATTCTTTGATATACGTACGTGTTGAAATTAGTGAAGAGTTTAGTGCGAATTTTGTGTTGAATTTTATTGGCTTAAACGCTGTGCTATTTCTTGTATCAATTGAATAGCCAGCGTCTGTTTATTTGCTCTTGGTAAAGCTGTATGTCCGTTTGCATCAAATAAAATTAATTCATTTTCGTCTTTGCCAAAAGTATGGTGGCCGATATTGCCAACTAGCAGAGGCACATTTTTCTTTATGCGTTTAGCCGTGCCATATTGCAAAAGATGTTCAGATTCAGCGGCAAATCCAACGCAGTAAGGCGCATTTGGAAGTGCTGTAACGCTAGCGAGGATATCTGGATTTTGCACAAATTCAAGCTGCGGCGTGTTGCTATCGCTAGTTTTTTTAATTTTTTGTGTACTTGTATTCGTTACGCGCCAGTCAGCTACTGCTGCTACTGCAATAAAAATATCTTGCGGTTTTTTTGCGGTAGATGTTAGTTGCGCAATAACAGCATCATGCATTTGCTTTGCGGTCTGCACCGAGATGCGATGCGTGCCATAAGGTGCATCTAATGCAGTAGGTCCAGAGATTAAAGTGACATTGGCTCCAGCTTCCCACGCCGCTTGAGCAATCGCATAACCCATTTTCCCTGATGATAAATTGGTGATCCCACGCACTGGATCGATAGGTTCAAATGTCGGACCTGCTGTAATCAGTACCTCTTTTCCAGCCAGAGATTTAGCCTGAAAAGACGCTATGATTTCTGCCAGTAACTGATCGACCTCTAACATCCGACCCATGCCAACTTCACCGCAGGCTTGCTCACCTGCCGCAGGCCCTAAAATTTGGATACTGTCTTTTTTAATTTCAGCGACGTTACGTTGGGTTGCCGGATTGAGCCACATCTCTACGTTCATTGCAGGTGCTACCAGTAGTGGCACATGATTTGGCCGGGCTACGCACAGAGTTGACAGCAGATCATCGCAAGCACCATGCGCTAGTTTGGAGATGAAATTCGTGCTACAAGGTGCAACTACTATCGCATCGGCATCACGAGTAAGGTCGATATGCGGCATATTGTTGTGGATCCGTGCATCCCACTGATCGGTATAAACAGGATTACCCGACAGTGCTTGCATGGTCACAGGAGTGATGAATTGCGTCGCACTTTGCGTCATCACGACTTGTACTTGCGCACCTGCTTTGCCTAATGCGCGAGTCAGTTCCGCAATCTTATAACAGGCGACACCACCAGTTAAGCCGAGAACAATTTTTTTGCCAGCAAGCCGCATGATGATTCCTTATTTTTTTACCCGACGCAGCTCATCCAAAATAAATAAAGCTGCACCAACACAAATTGCACTATCTGCAATATTAAATGCAGCGAAGTGATACGCATCCTTGTAATGGAAGTCCAGAAAGTCGATAACATGACCGTACATCAAGCGATCCAGCACGTTACCCAGAGCACCCCCCATAATCAAGGCTAGCGCCCAGCAAAACAAGCGCTGTCCTGCATTTTGCTTGATCAGATAAGTAATCACCAGAGCAGCAACTACGCCGATGGCGGTAAATAAATAACGTTGCCAGCCAGATTCTGATGATAAGAAACTGAATGCCGCGCCCTTGTTATACGCCAACACCAGATTGAAGAAAGAGGTGACTGGAAGTGATTCGCCCAGAGTAAATAGTTTGGCGATCGTTATTTTGCTGAGTTGATCTAACAAAATAATAATACCGGCCAAGCCTAGCCAAGGCGCCAGTGAGCTCCCTGAAGATTTAGAGACGGTAGAAAACGAATTGCGTTTTTTAGTTGCCATATAGTGAGAATGAATTTGTTTTAATAAGAAAGATTATCGTGTAAATGATTCTTGGTTAATCTTGATGAAATCGATAATGATTGCATTATTGGGACGCTGATCTCTCATCTCAACCCTCTCCCGCAAATGAGAGAGGGGCTAAAGCCTAAAGCGATAAATTGAGTCAATTTGAATTACGCAAATTGACGCGATTCTCCACTACCAAACAAATTACTGATACAACGACCGCATAAACCGGTGTGTTCTGCATGCGCGCCAACATCAGCGCGATAGTGCCAGCAACGCTCACACTTTTGATAGCTGGATGGGGTAACAATCACAGCTTCTTCCGCTTCCGTCGTCACTTTCTCTATCGCGGCTGCTGATGTGATCAATACAAAACGTAAGTCATCAGCAAAGCTTTGCAGTAAATCAAACTTAGCACCGCTGGCTTTGATGGTCACTTCAGCTTGCAAGGATGCCCCGATGCCGCCAGCTACCCGAACTTCTTCCAATTGCTTAGTAACGTCCGTGCGAATCAAGCGCAACGCAGTGTATTTTTCCATCAGTGCACTGGCGTTGTCGATGACCGGTAAAGCGTAATACAGCTGCGTAAAAATCGTTTCATCGCTTTCTGCATAAGCTTCTTTACTGGCGAAACTGACCCAGGCTTCTTCCGCTGTAAAAGACAATGTTGGTGCCATCAGGCGCAGCAAACTTTGCGTGATATGCCAGATCGCTGTTTGCGCAGAACGACGTGCTGCCGATGTCGTGCCACTTGTATATAAACGGTCTTTCAGGATATCGAGGTAGAAACCACCAAGATCTTCTGAGCAGAAGGATTGTAATTTGGCGACCACCGGATGGAATTCAAACTGCTCATAATGAACGAGGATATCGGCTTGCAACGCTGCCATATTGGCGATCGCGTAACGATCAATTTCCAGCATCTCATCGATTGCCACTGCGTCCGTCGCAGGATTGAAATCTGAGGTATTCGCTAACAGGAAGCGCAAAGTATTGCGAATGCGGCGATAAGACTCCGTCACACGTTTCAATATCTCGTCAGAGATAGATAGCTCGCCGGAGTAATCCGTTGCAGCGACCCACAAACGCAAGATATCTGCACCCAAGGTGTCCGAGATTTTTTGTGGCGCTACGACGTTACCTTTGGACTTAGACATTTTCTTGCCTTCGCCATCGACCACAAAGCCGTGCGTCAGCAAAGCCTTGTAAGGCGCACGACCGTCCAGCATCGATGCAGTCAGTAAAGACGAATGGAACCAGCCTCGATGCTGATCAGAGCCTTCCAGGTACAAGTCGGCAGGGAACTGCGATTGTTCTTTATGTGAACCGCGCAAGACCGTGTAATGTGTGGTACCGGAATCAAACCAGACATCCAGCGTATCGCGGTTTTTGACGTACATATCGGCATCATCACCAAGCAAATCGGCGACTTCGATTTTTTGCCAGGCTTCGATACCTTCTTTCTCAACACGTTGCGCAATTTGCTCTAGAAATTCCGATGTACGTGGATGCAGTTGCCCCGTTTCTTTGTGCAAGAAAAACGCCATCGGTACGCCCCATTGACGCTGACGTGACAATGTCCAGTCTGGGCGATTGGCGATCATGCCATGCAGGCGCGCTTTGCCCCATGCCGGGAAAAATGCGGTCTCGTCAATCGCTTTTAATGCGGTTTGGCGCAGGCTATTGCCACCATCTTTTGGTGTATTGTCCATACTCGCAAACCATTGCGATGTTGCACGGTAGATGATCGGCGTTTTATGACGCCAGCAGTGCATATAGCTGTGATCAAACATCTTTAGCGAGAACAAGGTACCCGCTTCTTTGAGTTTGTCGCAGATCGGTTTGGATGCTTCCCAGATCGTCATACCCGCGAAGAAGGGCAGTGAAGACGCAAACTTTCCGTCGCCCATGACAGGTGCGATGATGGCATCATCCTTCATGCCGTGTGCTTTGCAGGATTGGAAATCTTCGATACCGTAAGCCGGTGCGGAATGGACAATGCCTGTGCCGCTATCCAGCGTCACGTATTCACCCATATAGACGGGAGAAAAACGGTCGTAGCCCGCATCCAATTGTGCCATCGGATGTTTAAAATTGATCTCTGAAAGATCAGCACCGAGGCAGGTCGCGATGACTTTACCTTCTAGACCGTAATTGGTCAGCGACGCCTCTACCAGATCGTTTGCCAGAATCAGCAAGGTCGGTTCGCCCTCACGTACGGTCTCGACCAGTGCGTAAGTGATTTCCGGGTGCATGTTCAATGCTTGATTGGATGGGATGGTCCACGGTGTCGTGGTCCAGATCACGCAATAGCCTTTATCGACAGGCAGCTTGGCGAGTTTAAACGCCGCAGCGATCTTGTCGTGCTCTGCAAACGGGAAGCCGACATCGATTGACGGGTCGCGTTTATTTTCATATTCGACTTCTGCCTCTGCTAATGCAGAGCCGCAATCAAAACACCAGTTGACCGGCTTCAGGCCGCGATACACATAACCTTTTTCAAGCAATTTTCCGAGTGCACGGATTTCATCGGCCTCGTTACCGAAGTTCATGGTTTTGTAGGGATTGTCCCATTCACCCAAGACACCCAGGCGGATAAAATCTACTTTTTGTCGTTCTATCTGCTCGTTTGCATAGGCGCGCGCTTTGGCTTGCACTTCTGCCACCGGCAGATTTTTGCCGTACAGTTTTTCGATCTGGATTTCGATCGGCATGCCGTGGCAATCCCAACCCGGCACATACTGCGCATCAAAGCCCGCCATATTGCGTGCTTTGACGATCATGTCTTTCAGAATTTTGTTAACTGCGTGGCCGATGTGGATGTCGCCGTTGGCGTACGGTGGGCCGTCATGCAGAATAAATTTTGGACGATTGGTAGAGGCCTTGCGGATGCGCTGATAGATTTTTTTATCTTGCCATTGCTTCACCCATTGCGGCTCGCGCTTGGCGAGATCGCCGCGCATCGGGAACGGGGTTTCAGTCATATTGACTGGATACTTGCTGGCGACTTTTGCTGACTTTTCGTTAGACATAATTTTCTTTAAGTGAGTTATTTTTTTTGCGTTCTTTGTAAAGACGACTCAATTTAATTCAATTCAAAAATGCTCGAATATCCTTGAATTAAACAAAGAGAAGTGGTCTTCAAATTCGGTCAGTAGCAGAGATCGCACCCGTGGCACGATTACGAAAATACGCTCTGGCCTGTTCGGCATCGCGCTCAATCGCTTCGGTCAGGGTTGGCAGATCGATGTATTTTTCTTCATCACGCAGCTTCTGTAAAAACTCTATCTGGACCACTTTGCCATAGGCATTGCCGCTGTAATCAAATACATGTGTCTCTAGCAGCACGCGGCCACTATCATCTACCGTTGGTCTTACGCCCAGGCTAGCGACGGCAGGCAAAGCTTGCTCGGATAAACCATGCACTTGTACGATAAAGATGCCTTGCAAAGCAGGACGATGATGCGCGATTTGTAAGTTCAATGTAGGGAAACCGATGGTGCGTCCTAACTTTTGACCATGTACTACATGCCCAGATATGCGATAAGGACGCCCAAGTAAATGTTCGGATTCGACAAAGTTACCTGCCGCCAGCGCAGCACGCACAGCAGATGAGGATATACGCTCGCCTTTGTGTTGCACCGCAGGCAGTGTTTCGACCTCAAAGCCAAATCGTTTGCCAGCTGCGATCAGCATGTCGATATCGCCAGCACGTTTGGCGCCGTAACGAAAATCTTCGCCAACCATTAACCATTTCACGTGCAAGCCTTGCACCAGAATTTTTTCAATAAAATCTTGTGGTGACAGCGCAGCAAAATGCGCATTGAAATGCTCCACGATCACACGGTCGATGCCAGCTTCTTGCAGCGACAGCATATTGTCACGCAGATTGGCAATGCGGCTAGGCGCTTTACCGATATCGCCAGACAATTGCGCAAAAAATGCCCGTGGATGTGGTTCAAACGTCATGACCGCAGCTTCAACGTTCAAGCGTGTAGCGGCGGCGCGCAAGTGGGACAGTAAAACCTGATGTCCAAGATGTACGCCATCAAAGTTGCCTATTGCCAGTGCGCAGGGCGCACGCGAGGCAGCGTTGGGAAGTCCGCGAAATACCTTCATATTTTTTGAGTGACTGCTATGAGTAACTACTGAATGCAAAACCTTCGATTATAAATGCATTCTCATTACGTTTTTGCTTTGGATGAGGGAAAGAAAGACTTTCGTTGATGATAATCCTAGAAACGACAGTTGACCGCTTGTCAGTGTTAATAAGTATTTGATTAAATTGAATCGTTTCAGTATTTTTGCCGTCACCGTTCTGGTCACAGCGCTACGAATCTGATTGCACACTTTTTCGGCTCCCCAGCGGCGTTACTCCTCGTTGCAACGTGAAGGTTGCGCCTCGTCTCGCCTTGCTGGAAAGCCGAAAAAATGCACACTCAGACTCGTCCAACTGACGTTTCTAGGATAATTCGTCTGGGACTATCGATTTTTGAACAATTAAGACTTCAGTGAAAACTTTTACGCTCTCAACTTTACCAGACTGATAATGTTGAAAAGCCATTCTTTGTTGTATTTTTCATCAACAAAATTACAAGCTAAAGCAATATACTCCCCATTATTTTTTGTAAAAATGCTCTATTGTCCAGTAATCATATGGACAACTAAGATATACAGGCTACCAGTATATTATTTGTGGGCGTTGTGTAAATAGTCTGGTGAGTTAGTTTTGATCGGTAACGGCGATCCTTAAACCCAGATTTCCCATTAGACCGCTACTACTTCGCAGAAACGCAGACAGCATGCGGTGTTCAGAGGGATGGCACCAACGCGATTTGATTGGGAGCGCTATAGCGACAATTGCACCTCTGGCGAACTGCCTAGCGTTGTTGCTCCTCCTGGCAAGATGCAGCTTGCGTCGTCGCATCTAGCCAGTCAGTCCGCCAAAGGCACACTTGCCGCTGTTCCAATGGAAAATCTGGGTTAAATTCTATTCCTTGGCCTGCAACTGAGGGACTTCTTATTTACCACACTCCATTTACTCTTTAATCGCCTCAACGCTGAAATACAAAGTTACCTCATCGCTCACAAATGGCACATATCGTCCAACATTAAAATCACTGCGCAGGATTTTGGTGTAGCCATTGGCACCACATGCAGAACGTAAATAGATCACCATAAAGCGGCAATTGAATTGCGTCAGCTCGAACTTAGCAGGCTTAGTGATGCCTTTGATGGTTAAATCACCATCAATGCCGGTGAGTTTTCCAGCATCGTCAAATCGTAAGGCATTTGATTTAAAAGCGATTTTTGGGAATTGCATCGCATCAAAAAAACTAGGTGAGCGTAAGCTGGTGTCGAACAGCGCGGTGCCGGTACTGACCGAAGCAGTGTCGATCTCAAATTGAACCGAGCCAGTTTTATTGGCAGTATCTAGCTCAATCGTGCCGGTATTCTTGTCGAACCGCCCACGTTGCAGAGACAAGCCCCAGTGGTTGTATTCAAATACGGAGAAAGTATGCTCAGGATCGATTTGATAGCGATCAATGGCGTGGGCATTTGGAAGAACAAGCCATAGCAGCAGAAATATTATCGAGACGTAACGGCCAGACAGATGACGCAAAAGCAAAAGCGGCATAATGAACTCCTCAGATTCCCCGAATAATCACACTTTTATTCTACTGAGATGTGTTCTGGCCGTGTTAAATTTTCACGGTTCATTTACGACTACGAAACTCATTTTGAAATGGATTTATGCCGAACAATGTAGTGATAAGAGAAGCGTGCCTGGCTGACCGCCATAGGGTGCATGAGATTGCCAGCGTTGCTATGCGTGAATTTGGTCTGGAGCCAGATTTTGATCATTTAGACCGAGACTTGGGGCAATTTGGCGTGCTTAGCCAAGCGGTTCTCACGCAATTGGTAGCGGAGTTAGATGGAGAAATCGTCGGTTCATTAATACTCTCTCGCAAAAGTGAACGTGTCCTTAAACTCTCTGCCTTTTATGTGGATTCTGCTACCAGAGGGAAGGGCATTGGCAAAATTTTGCTTCAAAACGCAGTCGTGATCGCTAAGCAAACAAGCTATGTCAGCATTTATCTAGAGACATGGACAACGATGTTTGCAGCTGTTCATCTCTATAAATCAATGGGGTGGCAGATCGGGGAAAAGCTTGACCCAAGCACCGGGGCTGAATGGTCTTATGTGCTTGAATTAAATTGAATTAGATTGAGCTTGAGCTTGAATTACGCTGAAGCTTAATTAAGTTAAGAAGTTTTCATCGGATTTTGAGCTTTTGAGCATAGTGCTCACCTCACTTCGCTTACTTCACCCTCAAGCGCCACAAAGAAGTCACTTCTTTTGATCTGGCGCCATGCAAAGGGTCTTCGCTATCGGTCGCTTTGCCATGCCGTGGTTTGATATCCATTTTTCCAACGACTTCTAAACCGCCCGCATCCATCCACGACCATAATTCTGCCGATGTGCGCAAGCCCAGATGTTCTGCCAGATCGGACAGAATAAGCCAGGCCTCGCCTTTGGCTTCTAAATGATCCGCGACGCCGGATAAAAATCCACGCAACATGCGGCTGTCTGGGTCGTAGACTGCATATTCAATTGGCGAGTTGGGGCGGGCAGGAACCCACGGTGGATTGCAGACTATCAGCGGCGCGCGGCCTGCCGGAAATAAATCTGCCTTAATGAGGTCGACTTGCTGGTCGCTCCCTAATCGGTGAATATTCTCACGGGCGCAGCTTAATGCACGCTCATCTTGATCGGTAGCGATAATGCGCTTGATGCCGCGTTGTGCGAGCAAAGCAGCAATGACGCCGGTGCCGGTGCCGATATCAAACGCCAGTTCGGTTGATGGCAATGGCGCTTTAGCGATCAGATCCAAATATTCGCCACGAACAGGTGAGAACACGCCGTAATGTGGGTAAATGCGGTTGTTCAGCGCCGCGATTTCTACGCCGTTTTTACGCCACTCATGCGCGCCGGTCAGTCCTAATAATTCTCTAAGCGACGCGATGAAAGGCGTGCTGTTTGCATCAACGACACCATAAGCCTCAGCGCAGGCTTGGCGCAGATCAGGGGCACGGCGGAGGGGAATGCTGTAGTCGGCATTAAACGGCAATAACAGCATTGCCAACACACGGGCACGCTGTGATTGAGCTTGGCGATGCAGGTGGAAAGCCTCTGTCATCGTCGCCGGAGCTTTCTCAATTTTGCGTGATTTAGCCGGCTTTTTATCGATACGTCTGGCCAATGCTTGTAATAGCTGGCGTGCATTTTGAAAGTCGCCACGCCATAACAAGGCAGTACCTTCGCAAGCGAGACGGTACGCGGTGTCGGCAGTCATGCGGTCATCAGCGATTTGCACACGTTTAGGCGCTGGCGATCCACTTTCAGAATGCCAGCGAGCGGTATGCACTTGGTCGTTTTCGGTCCAGCTAATGACAGGGAGATCGCTCATGGTTTATTCAGTTGCACTAAGTAGCGCCAGGTTGCAGTTTAAGTTGAAGCGCCAGAGTTTAACAAAGATTGCCTGGCGGATTGGGAAAGATCGCTATTGCCTTCCGTTGATAAATAGAATTAGCTATGTATTTGGCGGTCTTCGCATTATTACTGTTTTATTGCTGATAGATGCTGATGTGCGTTGGTATCGCTAGATCTTTTATCCGGGGCGCTAGTATCTTTAAGCTGAGGTGAAAGTGATCTGTGCTGTACGTAGCGGGATTCTAATTTTTTCGTACCACTTTCATAGGCGGTAAAATAATACTCCATATAAGCATATTTAAGTTGTCCATATAATCATTGGTCTATCCGCTATATTTAAGATTTTTACAGGGGAGTATATTGTTTTTTCGAGTGGGTATTAATGGCTTGGGCAGAGAAATACGATTGCTGCAGCTAGCGATATCCGCGCATATTTACAGCGTCGGCTCGTATCGGTATTAAAAATACAATGCCACATCGGTAATCTAACTTTATGTGCGTTTCGTGTTATACAACTTACAGCTATTAAACAAGCGCCACTCACAAATTCCACATATAAGTGCCACATACTAGGTATCGTCATTATTCAATGGCAAGCTTGCACTGCACTCCATCGTATGTTTCTTAAGAAAGTAGCACACTCATGTTTGCCGAATCACCTGGTGATTCATTCGCTGATTTTGTGTGCCTTAGCAATGCGCATCAGATCAACATTGTGGAAGACTTAGTCAAACAAGGCTGGTCACAACAAAACATTTTTTTGTCCGAAAATTTAACCCTGGCTCTGGCGGCGGAATGTCAAGTATTGGCAGATATCGGCGCATTAAAATTAGCCAATGTTGGTCGTGGTGCTGAGCAAGCTATCCGGCCAGAGATTCGCGGTGACCAAATCCAATGGCTAAAAGCAGGACAGTCGCTGGCATGTGATCGCTATTTGCAAATTATGGAAACGGTGCGCATTGCTTTAAACCGGGCCTTGTATTTGGGGCTGGATGAGTATGAGAGTCACTTTGCTTTTTATGCGCCGGGAGCGTCTTATCTCAAACATCTGGACCGGTTTCGTGATGATGATCGCCGGACTGTGTCGGTGGTAATTTATCTGAACTTTCATTGGTTGCCAGAGCAGGGCGGTGCTTTAAGACTGCACCCCATCGGTAAATCTACGGAGGACATTTCTCCACTAGGCAGCCGCATGGTGCTATTTTTATCGGCGGATATGCAACACGAGGTGCTACCCGCAACGCGTGACCGGCTATCGCTCGCAGGTTGGTTTAGACGACGCGCTTGATCTTTAACGTGATCTGAAAACCAAGGTATTTAGGACAAACTTGCCATAAAAAATGCGTAATACCATTTCTATCGCTTAAATCGGTATTACGCATCTTAAAAAAACCAAAAAAATCACGGTGTAAACAAAGCGCTACATCAAGCCTTGCTCAAAAATGAGCTGGAAAATTGCTCTAGCATACTTCCCAACTCACCAAAACCAGAGGTAGCTACTTCACCGTTGGGCGTTAGCTTATCCACTAGGCCGGGCAACATTTCTGCCAAATGTTCTGCTGCACCGTCGTGCGACAAACCTGCTGCTTCTGCCAATTGTGCTAGCTGGCCATTGCCGAGCGCACTTTTGATTTGGTCTGCAGAGATAGGCAAATTATGACCATTGCTTATCCACGAACTGACGATATTGCCGAGGCCGGCGTTTTCAAATGCGCTGACTAAACCAGATAAGCCCGACGAGCCAGTTTGATCACTTTGACCATTTTGTCCGTTAGCAGATTGATTATTGGTAAGCATACCAAGCGCAGCTTGTAGCAACATCGCTTTGGGATCATTACCTTGATCCGAGTTGCCGCCCAACATGCCTAATGCTGAATCCAGAAGTCCCATACGATCCCTTTCTGAGGTGGTTGATGAATTACATTACAACGGAAATGACAATCATATTAATACTAAAAAGTTAATCTGATTGTGAACTTTATATGAATAGTTTCCGCAGGTATTTGTCATCCAAGTTTATTGCTCGCCGAGAGACTATTTTGCAACGCTGTCAGTGGCGCTGCGATTGTGTGCTCTGCTATATTTGCCGCATGAAAAAAATAAAAACAATCGCTTCAAAAATAGGGTTTAGTTTGATTGCTGTGTTATTTGGGGTGAGCTTCACTGCTGCTGGTATGGGGGCAGGTGCGATCCCTTTGGCTAAGCAGATAATTGGTTTGTGGAAAGCACAAAATCTGGTGGCGGTACAGGCGCAGATTGAAAAACTATCCCTGGAAGAGCACGACGGTGAGACCAGAACTTATCAGGTAAAGGCTGAATTTAGTTACAGCTATCAAGCCTTAGGTCACCGCAGCAAGCGCATTAACATCGGCGGCGACAGCAACGATAATATTGGCGACTACCAACGTGATATTTATCGAGAATTGCAACGCGCCAAAGACCAGGAGCAGTCCGTCACGCTCTGGGTCGATCCCGACGATCCTGAGTTTGCCGTCTATGACCGCGCAATTCGCTGGATGCGATTATTGTTTCTGTTGCCGTTTGCATCGCTGTTCCCTGCTGTGGGGATTGGCGCTTGCTGGGCACTCTGGAAAATCTGGCGGCCTTCGGCTGAACCTGTCATTCCTGTTGTTACAGCAGAATTCGCTCAACAACATAAAGTACCACTTTCTAGCCTGATCATTGCCCCCAGAACAAAGCGGTGCGTTGCCAATGGGTGTCTTTGCCGTGTTCTGGAACTTGCTCTCCTGGCCAATCGCTGGGGTGTCATTATTCTCATCTCATATTGGCAATAATCCACTGATCCTTACAGTTTCTATCTTCCCTCTGGTTGGTATTGGGATGATTGTTTTTGCAGTGAAATTATGGTTTGTCAGAAGCTGCATTGGTCAGCCAGTTTTAGTGACCACCAAAGCGCCGGAAATAGGGTTGAATGAATGGAAAGCCAGAATACGTTTTATACCACCGCTCGGTGAAAGTTTGGGTATGTTACGCACACCGCAAGCAAGTTGTCCGGTCAGGATTGAATGCCAGTGTCTTTATGAAGACAGCAGTGGTGAAGATACCAGCACTAAAACCTTGTGGTCGCTCGTCGTGGATGAGGTGCAGCTTGCGCATGGAACTTCGCAGACGAGTTTCATGGTCGATTTTCCAGCACAATTGCCAGCCTCAGGTGCTGCGGATGGTAAGAACAAAAAAATTATTTGGAAATTAGTAGTGAGAGTATTTGATGGCGATTTAGTTTTTCCTTTGTTGGTTGGTTCTGCATTGAACGAGTCTTCAAAGATCCACTGGCAGAGCCTGCTGCACAAATCAAAACCGCTATATCAGCTAGATTTGACAAAGCTAGCGGAGGCTGCGTCTTTGCGTAATGCCGCTGAGCGCAGGAATCCTTGGTTAGGGCGCATCTTTTTATTGTTTTTTGTCACGATTGCAGGATGGAGTTTGATCAAATTTTTGTTATCGGTGTTTGATCCTGCTCGTAACGAGGCGCAGTCAGAAATGGCGCCTGTACAAACCGAGACATATACACAATTACAGGCAAAGCTTGCTGAGGGTGCTGATCCAAATCGGCGTGACAACGATGGACTAACCAGCTTGATGCAGGCTGCGCAAGAAAAAGATTTGGCCAAAGTGCAATTATTATTATCGAGTGGCGCACGTGTTGACGATGTGACGCCAGTTGTCATTAGCGCTGCAGGTTACCGAATGGGAAACCGCAGCGCCTTATTTGATGCGATTAGTAGCGACGCGGTTGAAGTGGTTGGTGTTTTACTTGATGCTGGTGCTGACATGCGATTAGCCAGCAATCAGGTCTGGACGCCCATGCATTACGCTGCCTATGTCGGCGCTGTGCGCAGTATGCGTGTATTGCGAGAGCATGGTGCTGAGATTGATGTGCCGTTTAGCGAAGCACGCGGTTCTACCCCATTGATGGTTGCTGCGCAATATGATCAGTTGCAGTCAATCCAGTTTTTACTGGAATCTGGTGCCGATAAAACGAAATTAGATTTGTACGGAGAAAATGCATGCGGCTATGCACGTTATTTTAAAAAAACAGCGGCTGCAAAAGCGCTTGACTGCGATTAACTTGAGAGATTAGTTCAAGAGAGTAAGTTCAAACAATCATTTCAAACAAAAAATAATCGCAGCACCGCAGTACTTTACATCCCTCCCCACGCCGCATTTAATGTCACAATCGCTGCCAGACCTGCGGTTTCTGTACGTAAGACGCGTGGCCCCATACTCAGGGTCAAGACACCTTGTCTGATCGCCAGCATTTCTTCATCATCAGAAAATCCACCCTCAGGACCGATCATCAGGCTGACTGATTGCGCGGGGTGATGACGTGCCCAGTCGGCAAGCGATTGATCTGCTCTGGGCGATAACAAAATGCGTTTATGCATATCTTGCTGTGCCAGCCATTTAGGCAAATCCATAACTGGAGATAAATGAGCCAGGCGATTACGCCCACATTGCTCCGCCGCAGCGACGATAATGCCTTGCCAGTGAGCGAGCTTTTTTTCAGCACGCTCTGCCGATAATCTCACCACACAACGTTGGGATGACAATGGCTGTATGGTCGTCACGCCAAGCTCAATCGCTTTTTCAATAATCCAATCCATCTTGGATGCTTCCGGCAAAGCCTGCGCCAAAGTCAAGGCAAATGGTAGTTCGCATTCTTCCGGTAAAAATACTTTGACTTCTGCGGTAACACTTTTTTTTGTAACGGACACCAAGGTGGCGACATAACTGGCGCCTTCGCCATTAAATAGAGAAATGTTCTCGCCAGCAGAAAGTCGTAAGACAAATATATGGTGAGCGACATCTGTAGGCAGATCAATCGAGGCGCCGATGGTAAGCGGTAAAGGGCAAAAGAAGCGAGGCATGTTCTATTTGTATAAAAGAGTATTCGTGTGACGGTATCGAAAAACGCCATATCATGGAAAAAGATTATACGGCAGGCTTTACTAATTTCGATTTGTGCAAGGAGTGATACTGGGAAGCTGACGGTGCAAATTTCTTATAAAGGAAGATTTTGCGGATAGTCCGTTCTAGGGACGCGGCTAAGCACTATATGTATTGCTACTAAATCATTGCGGTTCGCGCTTTGTTTGTTTTCTTATCGGATTTAAATTTATACTCCTAATTAGTATATTTAAGTGTCCATGTATTCATTGGTCTATAGGGTATTGGCGTTTAATTCAACTATTTGAACGATAGATAAAAGCCATCGTTCTATCTCTGATTTCGCTCTTCAATATTGCTTGTTCTAATCACGCCATCGCCATTGCGCGTGCAGATCAAGAGTGCTTCGTCGCTTTTAAAAAAGCTGTCTTTTCTGAAAATCTAAGTTTACGTCTCATCTCACTTGCTCTGATTTTTTGGGTTTACTGAAATAGGGGGTAAATCGTCACTTGTTCGGCGCATCTACAGAATGCAACATCGCCAATAATCACACTTGTATAAATGTGTAATAGCAGCGTTTTGCTTGCTTCTTAGAAATAGATGGGAGTCGGTAATGGCCGAAGATAGCGATCTCGAAAGAACCGAACCGGCGTCGCCCAAGCGCTTAGAGCAGGCGCGTGAAGAGGGCGATGTCCCGCGCTCAAGAGAGTTGTCTACTTGCACGATCTTGCTTGCCGCGGGCGCTGGCTTATGGATGTCTGGCGGTTCTTTAATCAGGCAGTTGAATCATATGCTCATCGATGGATTATCGATGGAGCGTACTTTAGCGTTTGATCACGATATGTTGTTTTCGCACATCGGCATGATCTTGATGGATGTGTTGCTCGCTTTTGCTCCGCTCGGTGGTTTGTTGATGCTGGTTGCAATTGGATCTCCGTTATTAATCGGTGGCTGGCTTTTTAGTGCTAAAGCCTTGCAACCTAATTTTAGTCGTATGAATCCTTTGTCTGGTCTGACGAATATGATTTCGTCCAAGGCCGGTGTGGAGTTAGTTAAGGCAATTCTCAAAGCGCTGATTGTCGGAACGGTTGCTTGGATCGTCGTAATGAATCAAAAAGATGCCATCTTCGGCCTTGCTTCCGAGCCTTTGGCCGCTGGCAGCGCACACATGGCAACCATGCTTGCGATCTGTTTTTTATCGATCGTCGGTGCCTTGGTATTGATTGCCGGAATTGATGTTCCATACCAAATGTGGAGTTATGCCAACAAGCTCAAAATGACCCATCAAGAAGTGATACAAGAATCAAAAGAAGCCAACGGTAATCCCCAGATTAAAGCCAAAATCCGCGCGCAACAGCGCGAAATGGCGCGTCGCCGGATGATGTCAGAAGTACCGACAGCCGATGTCGTAGTCACCAATCCAACGCATTACGCGGTCGCTTTGAAATATAAAGATGGTAGCAACGGTGCGCCGAGAGTGGTTGCCAAAGGTGCTGATGCCGTCGCTGCAAAAATTCGTGAACTGGCTGCAGAAAATAATATTCCCTTGCTAGAGGCGCCTCCCTTGGCACGTGCTTTGTTTAAGCACACTGAGTTAGGTGACGAAATTCCAGAGACACTTTACGCGGCCGTTGCAGAAGTTCTGGCTTACGTCTTCCAGTTAAAAACATTCCGTCAGCATGGCGGCCTCAGGCCATCTGTGCCTTTCGATTTAGCAGTTCCTGCTGAACTTGATCCAAACAACGCTCCTCAACCAGCGAATACCGCCGGAGCTAATCCATGAATGGTTTGAAATTACCCGCCTGGATGAGCATATTTAGTAACAAGGCCATTGCTGCGCCGATACTCATCATCATGATGTTGGCGATGATGATATTGCCGCTGCCCGCCTTTGTACTCGATGTCTTTTTTAGCTTCAATATTGCGCTAGCAATCATTGTTTTACTGACCAGCTTATACACCATCAAGCCACTTGATTTTATGGTGTTTCCAACCGTGTTATTGGTCAGCACGATGTTGCGCTTATCACTCAACGTGGCATCAACCCGGGTAGTGTTGACCGAGGGGCATACCGGTCCAGATGCTGCCGGTAAAGTGATTGAGGCCTTTGGACATTTTCTGATTGGCGGTAACTATACGGTTGGTATTGTAGTCTTTGTTATTTTGACGATTATTAACTTTACCGTCGTGACCAAAGGTGCAGGTCGTATTGCGGAGGTCGGTGCCAGGTTTGCATTGGATGCGATGCCTGGTAAGCAAATGGCGATTGATGCGGATTTAAATGCGGGCCTGATTGCGGAACAAGAAGCACGTCGTCGCCGTACCGAAGTCGCGCAAGAAGCTGAGTTTTATGGTGCGATGGATGGTGCTAGTAAGTATGTTCGTGGTGATGCAGTGGCGGGCATTATGGTCACCATCATCAATATTGTTGGTGGCTTAATTGTAGGTATGGTGCAGCATGATCTGGATTTTGCAACAGCCCTAAAAAACTATACTTTGCTGGCAATCGGTGATGGTCTGGTTGCGCAGATCCCGTCACTGATTATTTCAACAGCGGCAGGTATCGTAGTATCTCGGGTTGCCAGTGATCAGGATATTGGCGGTCAACTGATTGGCCAATTATTTGCTAAACCACAGGTGCTGTTCATTACAGGTGGCATCGTTGGTGGCATGGGTCTGATTCCAGGCATGCCACATGTAGCTTTTTTATTGTTAGCTTTACTTCTGATCGGTGGCGGTTACTTATTAACCAAAAAATCGGATGTCGTCCCCACGCCCGAAGAGCAAGTTGCAGCGCCAGTTCCGCCGTCTGAAATGGAAGAAGCAACATGGCAAGATATCCTGCCAGTAGATACTTTAGGTTTAGAAGTTGGCTATCGCCTCATTCCTTTGGTTGACAAAGGGCAGGGAGGGGAGCTGCTTAGACGAATTAAAGGAATCCGCAAGAAGTTTGCGCAAGAGGTAGGTTTCTTATCGCCCCCTGTGCACATCAGAGACAACTTAGAGCTTAAGCCATCGGCGTACAAGATCACGCTAAAAGGCGTTGAGGTCGGCGTCGGTGAGGCGATTACCGGGCAATATCTGGCAATTAATCCCGGCATGGTATCTGGCACTTTGCCTGGCCCGATTACGACAGACCCAGCGTTCGGATTGCCTGCAACCTGGATTGACGCTGCCATGCGGGAGCAAGCCCAGACTATGGGTTATACCGTAGTGGATGCCGGTACTGTCATTGCCACTCATCTCAACCATTTAATTACATCGCATGCGGCTGAGCTGCTGGGTCGTCATGAAGTTCAGCAATTGATGGACCACCTCGCAAAAGACACGCCAAAGTTAGTCGAGGAATTGGTGCCTAAACTATTGCCACTGTCTATTTTGCAGAAGGTATTACAAAACCTATTGATCGAGGGTGTGCATATCCGCGACATGCGCACCATTATCGAAACCTTATCTGAGCATGGCATGCATACCCAAGACGCAAACGAGCTGACGACTTACGTTCGCATTGCATTAGGTCGGGCAATTGTGCAGCAGATATTCCCGTCCACCAATGAGTTGACGGTGATGACATTAGATAACCGGCTCGAACGTTTGCTGATGCAAGCATTGCAAACGAGTGGCTCTGATGGCGCAGGTATTGAACCAGGATTGGCAGATACCTTGGCAACTCAGACAGAGGCAGCAGCAAAACATCAAGAGCAGATGGGTTTAGCGCCGGTTCTGTTAGTGCCGGGTCCTTTAAGAGCGTTGTTGTCGCGTTTCTTGAGGCGTACTTTGCCGCAGTTAAAAGTGTTATCGCAAGCAGAATTACCAGAAACAAAAACAATTAGAGTTACCAGCCTGGTTGGAGGGCAATTATGAACGTGAAGAAATTTTCAGCGAATACATCGCGCGAGGCAATTCGTATGGTGAGGGATGCACTCGGTTCGGATGCAGTCATTCTCTCTAATCGGAACGTCGATGGAAAAGTAGAAATACTAGCGATGACAGATGAGACGATGAGTTCAATTGCGACATCATCGGATCAGCGTGCGATCCCGGAGACGGCCAAATTTCCACCGCGGTTGCAGCAGACTGAACAGGGATGGCAAGCCAGCGAATCGCCTCTGCTCTCAAAATCTCAGCCACACGTGCTAGATAACATAGTCAGCGCCGGTGAGTTAGCCGACGTGATGACTGAAATCCGGTCTATGCGCGGTATGCTGGAAGCGCAATTGGCAGAGATATCCTGGACGAACACCCAAAAGCGTCAACCTCAAAAGGCAGAAGTAATGCGAGAGATGCTGGCAACGGGTTTCAGCGCAAGCTTATCCCGTTATCTAGTCGATAAAATGCCAGAATCTGAAACCGTCGCTAGTAGTATGGATTGGATTAAAGCGATTTTAAATCGCAATTTATCCACTATCAATAATGAGAATGAAATTTTAGAAAAAGGCGGCGTTTATGCTTTGGTTGGCCCTACAGGCGTAGGCAAAACCACCACCACAGCAAAACTCGCTGCCCGTTGCGTGATGCGCCATGGCCCTGCCAAACTAGCATTGATTACGACGGATGGTTATCGTATTGGTGGCTACGAACAATTGCGTATTTACGGCAAAATATTAGGTGTGATGGTGCATTCGGTTAAAGATGAATCTGATTTACGGATTGCTTTGTCTGAACTAAAAAATAAACATACCGTATTAATCGACACGGTCGGCGTCAGCCAACGCGACAAAATGGTGACAGAGCAGGTTGCTATGTTGTCTGGTGCAGATGCCAATGTAAAACGCTTATTGTGTTTAAACGCGACCTCTACAGGCGAGACACTTAGTGAGGTCGTTCGGGCTTATCAGGGTAGCGGGTTGGCGGGATGTATTTTGACTAAGCTTGATGAGGCCGCGACTATCGGCGGCGTGTTAGATATCGCGATTCGTCAAAAGCTTCATATCTATTATCTCGCCAGTGGCCAGCGTGTGCCTGAGGATTTGCACATCGCAAACAAGCAGTACCTGGTTGATCGCGCATTCAAATTAAAACGAGAGACATCTGCCTATCGATTGCAAGATGAAGAGCTACCGATGGTGATGGCAAATGCGGCTATGGCTTCCGCCGCGAATACCAATAATGGTTTGCGGGAGGTGTCTTTTGGCTAGTTTTGATCAGGCAGAAGGCTTGCGCCGGATGTTAGAGGCGCCAAGACCGCGTGTGCTCACGTTTTTATCCGCTTTGCGTGACGAAGAAAAAAGTGGCATGCTTATTAATTTAGGTGCTTCTCTTGCGAGAAAAGGGCAGCAAGTCTTGATGGTTGATGCCAGATCTTCGGCCAATAGTATTGGCGCTTGGCTCAATGCAAATACCGAGCAGACCTTGTTGGACGTTGCAAGACAACGGCGTACAATGCAAGAGGCAGTAAAAATTGTATCAGCAGGCTTATCTGTGACGATGCTCTCAAAATATGCGACTGCGTTGGCGCGATTGCCCGCCGAAAATACTAAGCGTTTATCCCGTGTTTTTGATGTTGCTGCAAACAGTGCGGACTTGGTCATTGTGGACAGCGAAATTGATGGCGATGATGCGTTCCCGCTAGCTTCATTTGAAGAGAGCGAAGTCGTAATACAAGTATCTGCCAATGCGGCCACGATTAAAGATGCTTATGGTTTGATTAAACGTGTCAATAACCGTGTAGGCCGTCGTTCTTATGGTATTTTAGTATCGGGTGTAACAGAACCGGAAGCACGATTGGTTTATACCAATATGGCACAAGCGGCTAGTCGATATTTAGCAGTACCTTTGCATTTTGTTGGCTACGTGCCAGAGGACGATCACATGAAAAAAGCAGCGCATTTAGGTCGTTCGGTGATTGATGCATTCCCATTGGCGGGTGCCTCTATTGCGTTTTCTCAATTAGCTGAGCGGCTTGCCTTGACCGCAAGATCAACAGCCCGCTCAACATTAGGTTTACATGGATTGCCAGAGTTAGGTATTCGTCTCGGAATTTGATTGATTATGTACACCGCTAGCGGAAAATCAGATAAAAATTCCCTACTTACGGAGCATGCTCCACTAGTGAAGCGACTCGCTTATCAATTAAAAGCGAGATTGCCCCCCAGCGTCGAAGTTGATGACTTAGTGCAGGCCGGTATGATAGGTCTGCTAGATGCCGTTAACCGTTATGAAGATAATCACGGCGCACAATTTGAAACCTATGCAGTGCAACGCATACGCGGTGCAATGCTGGATGAATTGCGCAGCAGTGATTGGCTGCCGCGTGGTGTGCGCCAAAACATGCGCAAAATTGAAAACGCAATGAACGCATTGCAGCAAAAATTGGGACGTCCACCGCTAGAAACGGAAGTTGCTAAGTTGCTGAAATTGAGTCTGGCCGAATACCAGGATTTGCTGGGTGAGAGTGGTGGACATCAACTCGTGTATTACGAAGATTTTCATGATGCAGATACCAAAGAGCATTTCCTCGATCATTACTGTAACGATCGTTCAGGCGATCCTTTAGAAGATCTTTTGCATGGCGATTTTCGTGATGCTGTGATCTTCGCGATTGATAGTTTGCCCGAGCGAGAAAAGCTACTCATGGGTTTGTATTACGAACAAGAGCTCAATTTAAAAGAGATAGGCGCCGTCATGGGCGTATCCGAATCCCGGATATCGCAACTTCATAGCCAGGCAGTAGCCCGACTCAGGGCTTCTTTAAGGGAGAAAGCGTGGACTGGGCTAGCCTAATTGGATTTATCTTAGTAGTTGTCGGCATCTTTTCAGGCCAACTGATTGAGGGCGGACGCTTATCCTCCTTAGTGCAGCCTGCTGCATTTGTCATCGTTGTTGTCGGCACGATCGGCGCTGTATTGTTGCAAAGCCGGATGCCCACGTTTATCCGTGGTGTCAGGATGCTGAAATGGATTGTTTCCATGCCAGTCGATACCAGTAAAAAAACTATACAAGAGGCATTGATCTGGAGCGTAGTTGCTCGCCGCGAAGGTTTTTTGAGCCTTGAACGTTACATGGAATCCAGCAAAGATCCTTTTATAAGCAAAGGTTTACGCCTTGTTATTGACGGTATTGATCCTGCCCGCATAAAAGATATTCTCGAAGTTGACGTGTCGTTATACGAAATGGAGCAACGGCAAGCCATCAAGATTTGGGAAGCGGCTGGCGGCTATTCGCCAACTATCGGGATTTTAGGCGCGGTACTCGGCCTGATCCATGTGATGGAAAATCTGAGTGATCCCAGTAAGCTCGGTAGCGGGATTGCAGTCGCTTTTGTAGCGACAATTTACGGTGTAGGCCTGGCAAATTTGTTGTTCCTACCTATCAGTAACAAGCTGAAAGAAATTGTCCATCGTGAGGTAGTAAGGCGCGAAATGTTATCGGATATTTTTTACAGCATCGCATTTGGCGATAGTCCTCGAGTGGTGGAAGAGCGCCTGGCAAACCATAAAAACTGATATTAGCCATGGCCAGAAAGAAATATCATGAAGAGAGTGACAACCATGACAGATGGTTAGTTTCTTACGCCGATTTCATTACCTTGTTATTTGCTTTTTTTGTCGTCATGTATGCTATCTCATCGGTCAACGAAGGCAAGTACCGTGTGCTGTCTAATTCGCTTACAGGGGCGTTTGGTAAAGAGGTATTAGTTAAGCCGACTAAAAAAGATACCGACTTAGAGCCTGCGATTAAGTTAGATCCTCTTCCCATCATCAAACCCAGAAATACAGAGCCCTTACGCAAAGAGCGTGAGCAAATGACCGGGATCGCACGCGATATTCTGGCTGTTTTAGAGCCCTTGGTCAGAGAGGGTAAAGTAAGAGTCACACAGACAAGTCGTGGCGTTACGATAGAAATTAATGCAAGTGTGCTTTTTGCCCCGGGCGAGGCAAAGCTGAACGAAGATTCAAATCAGGCATTGAAGGCGATTGCATCGGTGTTAAAGCTGGACAATCACGCCATTCAGGTGGAGGGGCACACCGATAATCTACCTATTAAAAATACTAATTTTCCATCTAACTGGGAATTGTCCGCCGTGCGTGCCAGTACTGTCGTCCGATTATTCACGGAAAACGGCGTTGATGAAAATCGCATGACTGCCGTTGGACAAGGACCGAAAATGCCAGTCGGATCAAATGATACCGCGGATGGCAGGGCCAGAAATCGACGCGTAACGGTCACTATTCTGGCTATTTTGCCAGAATCGGGTGTTGACGTTCCGGTAACATCTGCCGATAAAAGAGCCAATTGAAGCTGGGATCTGCATGTAATATACAGGTGGAATGGTAATCCCCCCATTTTTAATGCGGCCGATAAGTAGAGGCTAAGCGGCAAGTGCTAGCTTTTGTTTCGGGGTAATGCCGCCGATCCCAGTATTGG
>NZ_JBEONP010000026.1:0-73724 GCF_040544435.1 Undibacterium sp. GrIS 1.2 | reverse complement strand
GGCATACACGAGCAATATGTGAAATGCGATTACCAGCCCTATCCCGAACACCTTCTTGCCCGGCTCTTGCTGGTGATTTGAAAAATCCATACCTACCATCCTCCTGTTACCACATTTACAAAAATATGCTCCTCTGAATTTAATGCTTAATTAAATGCAAAAAACAGAGTCGAGACCACATTACGAATTATTATGCACTACTATGACTTCTAAACTGCTAACAAACTATGCATCACTTATTTTTCGCTAGCGACGAATTAGTTTGTGCTTTAAAAAACGAAGAGCATCGTTCATTTTTTCAAAATTTGCAAGCATCAGAGTAGACTTATCAAATCTGATATCAGCTATTTTTATGATCATTGAAACTTTTGCTACGAATGCAAAACACACACTTTAAAAAATCAATAGTGTAGCAAAATTACAAATTTAATTATTATTAAACCAGCTCATAAAATTAATTACCTAGTGGGAATAAATTAAGATGTAATTTTATTACAGAAATAAAAGAGTAAAATAACTCATTTTTTAGAAGAATACCACGTCTAATCGAAAAAAAAGCTCATTTATATCGATATAAAGGCGTTTGCATTACGATAGGTCGAATATCCATCCGAATATTCATTACCGTATAAGCGTCAGAGCCTAGCGCGCTAGAAAAGTAACCCTTACTTTCGGCAGTCTTACTGAACGTAAATTCAAATCCAGCTTCTGCATTTGGAGCTTCCGGATCACCAAAAGCAAGCGCTTTTGTCTGAAGTTGCTTATTATCAATTAAATCCTGCATCAAATCTACTATTGTCGTGTTTCCTAATATGTCTGGATAAAATTTCTTCTCTACATTGTAAGGATTTGCAGGATCTACTACTCCTTTTTGCTTTTCTTTTGAAGTGATTAAAACCTTCGTTTGCAGGTTATAACGATCGCCACGATCCAGATAACTTATTTTTACGTTAGTGATATTAAATGCATTCAATTGAGCGTCGGATATTGCCTCGCTAAGATCCATCAGTATTGCGCCTTTATATCCCAGGATTTCGATATCTGCCCTACCCCGCACAATCATGGCGGTATTTTCATCAATCCCCAAACCTAGTTTGTAATTTTTTTTCAGCATTAACGGGATCATCCGCGCAAACCTGCCGCGAATAATCAAATGCTGATCAACAAACACTTGGTCGCCAATAAATCCAAGGCCAGGTGCGATTTCTTTTCCCTCATTTACGCCAAACTGCAAAGTAGGTAAAACGGCCTTGGCGTCATAAAACATCGTGCTACTCATAATTGCCGCTCCGGCGCTAGAACCAGCAATGACGCCCCCTCGGTGATACACATCCCAAATAGCCTCTAATGCTGCGCTCTTGGTACCATCTGGCTTAACTAAAGCTTGCGTGATTCGCCCTTGATCTCCACCAGAAAAATAGACTCCGCCAGCGGCACGAATTTGTGAGGCTACTGATGGATCATTCGCGACCTTTTGATAATCTGACCCCTTGAGCCTGATCGCTAACGGCACCACAAATGCGCGGGCACCATAACGGTTTAAGGTATCTGCTATATTTTTCCCCGCATTTTCGGGATTGGCAGCAGCAGCCGGGATCACTGCAATTTTGGCGCCCTTGCCACCACTTAAAGCGACTATTTTTCCCCACACTACAGCATTATCAGTGCGCAAAGCACCGCCAATAATCACCAGCGTGCCTGCTGCCTCCGGCTGGGCTGGGTCTAGCCTGGTTTGGGCATGCACCATACCAAAAGTAAGAATAAAGAAAACAATACTGATGCGTTTACATTGACGCAAAAAAAATAACAACAAATTACTCATGAGAATAAATCCACTGAAAAATCATCTAGCGATACATCGCTGCGTCATACGTCATAAAGATAGAAAAATGGGGAGGCATACAGCATGCCACCCCACTTTTAAATATGACTTAATGTTATTTAAAAGCGTAATTCACTGAAGCATAAAAGAAGCGTCCACGTGGATCCGTGTAACTAGGATCATAGCCCGCTAAGAAGCTATACACCTGGTTAGAGCGCGGCGGATTGGTATCTAACAAGTTTTTGATACCTACCCGGAAGCTGGTCGCATTAGACAACTTATAGCTACCACTCATATCCCACAATGCATACGAACCAACACGACGTACCGAACCATCTGGATTAGGATTTTGATCTTGATAGCCTTGATAGAACGTCTGCTGCACAGTAGCACCCCAAGGACCGCGATCAAAATCAAACGTCAAGGTATGACGCCAGCGTTGAACTACTTGAGTATCCGTGAACACGCCAACACCATTGATTTCTGGACTCGCGTTAGTAGTTTTAGTTTTGTAATCGAATACATAAGTGCCGTTTAAAGACACAGCAAACTTACCGATATCGTTTGCAGGCAAACGCCAGTTCACATTCAGATCTATTCCTGAGGTATCTAAGGTACCGATGTTATGCGTACGGCCATCGACCGACACAATCGCACCAGGAATCCCAGGCAAAGTTGGGTCAGCAGCAGCGCGCACCACATATGCCGAGTTATGCGTAGGATCACTAAAATAAGCGCCCTCGTTAGCTAACAAAGTATCGGACTTCTGAATGCGCCAGTAATCAATCGAGGTCGTCAAAGTACGCATAGGCTCAAACACAAAACCAAACGAGTATTGCTTGGATGTTTCTGGTTTCAAATCAGCGGTACCGCCTTTGATCAGATTAGGCTGGATACCACAGTAATCAGGATTTTTTGTGTTATCAATCGCCCCGACTTTGATACATCCCAAAGGATCGTTATACACACCACTGGTTTGCCCTACACGTGCCGGCTCATGCAAATCAGTCAGGGTCGGTGCGCGGAAACCAGTGCCATAAGAACCACGGAAAATGATTTCTTTAGTTGGATTCCAGCGGATACCGACTTTAGGATTTGTGGTTCCACCGACGTCGTTATAACGATCATGACGGAGTGCGAATTGTGTCTCCACATTTTTTAATACTGGGAAATTAAACTCAGCATAAATCGCCTTCACGTCACGGTCACCACCATAGGCAGCCGCAGCACCATCACCACGGATTTCACCCGCAGCCAATAAAGCAGAAGGAGTGAAGTCTAATTTTTCACGGCGATATTCTGCACCAACTGCAACTGCGGCTTTACCACCCGCCATATCAAACAATTCACGTGATGCTTTGGCATCTAAGGAATCGGTCGTACCACGCGAATGACGCGCCGCATCACTAATTTTTGCAGCATTTAACAGTGCCAGGCCATCGGCACCAGAAGGTCCAAACGGATTAATTTTTCCGCTCAGAAATGCAGCATTAAACAAGGAGGTACGAACATATCCATTGACGTATTTATCATCGACAGTGCTAACGCTATGGTTCAATGCGGTGTCGTAATCCCAACCGGCAACGCTACCTTTAGCGCCCAATACGATACGCTGTGCAACGGCATCGACTTCATTCGTACGCGGACCTGCCTCGCTCAAACGCAAACCTACGCGCAAAGGGGTTTGATTAGTGGTGATTAAACTGCTTGGATAATAAATCCCACCCGCGCTTGGTAATGGATAATTAAGATCGCTGACCGTCAAAGGACTGATACGGTAGGTAGTCTTGGTATCGCTGTGCAATACCTCTGCGAATAAAGTCGTGTCGTCATTCAAGGCATACTGGCCGCGCGACAACAGAGAAAAACGTTTGGATTCAGGGAAAATCTCTGTGTCGTGCATATAGTCATACAAACAGGCCTGACTACCGACAAAACTACCTGGCGCATACACTGTTGATGGCGGATTACAGTTTGGCGCGCTTGGGTTTAAGCGTGAGCCAGTTGCACTGCCGCTTGCTTTAGTACGACGCACGTTTGCCGGATAAGTATTAGAGCTGCTGACGTCCAGATTAATATCTGGTTGGTAGGCAGAACCGATCCAGTCTCTTTGTGTAGAACGTAGACTTTGACTATCTTGCACGTTCACCACGGCCATAACGTTGTAGCGATCTTTAGTCAGGTCACCCAAACCGCCTGATAAGGTCACAATATTTTTACCTGCACCACCATGTTGGGTACCACCGGTATAAGCAGAGACCTCAGCGCCCTGATAATCAGGACGCGTGATAAAGTTAATGACGCCACCAATCGCATCCGTACCATAAATTGCGGATGCACCATCCTTCAACACCTCAACGCGAGAAATCGCTGCAGCGGGGATGGAATTTAAATCGACACCAGAAGAATTACCCGGCGATGCAAAGTTTGCGAGGCGACGGCCATTCAACAAAATCAAAGTTGAAGATACGCCGATACCGCGTAAGTTGGCGCCATTAAAGCCGCGCTGTGTTCCACCGTTATCACTAAAGCTGGCACCGTCAGTTAAGGCAGCTGCACTGGCGGATATTTTGCTCAACAATTCGGCTGCGGTTGTCACGCCGCTTTTATCAATTTCAGCACGGGTCAAAATTTGCAAAGGCATCGCAGTTTCTGCATCTAACCGCTTGATAGACGATCCAGTGATTTCTACTCGCTGTACTTTGGCTGCATCAGCCTCCGCTTGTGCAAACGCGGAAGGACTGACACAACCCAAGACCGCCGACAAACCTAAAGCGTAACGAATAGATAAAGCAATCTTCGTTGGCCTGATCTGTATTTCTCTACTTTTATTTTTCATTTTCACTTCCCCTCACAATGTTTTTTACAAGATAAAAAATCAAACACTCAACGCACTAACTCCAAAGGACTAACCCAACATTTGAATCACAAAAATACTGAAGCACTTATAAGCTGAGCACCAGTGCACCAAAATTTTTAGACAGCAGTTCACCCTGGCTTTTTAAAAGCCATTTTTTTCAACTCCGACCGGGATTAAATAAAACTGCTGTTTAGGTCCTAGTCAGATTCTGATTTCTTCTTCTTTCTCATTGCTAGCTCCTTGCTACTGCTTTTGGAGTTCGCGTCAGATCCATGTAAATAAGCGGATAAAGCCTCGGTCAGCTTCATCGCCTTTTCTACATTCTTACGATTGGATACCATCAGACTGCTGACTAAAGCTTCGATCAGCGCGATGGCCGCAATGGAACTACTTGGCAAAACCGGATGAGTACTCGGTGCCAATAATAAAAAATCGCCGACTGCCGCCAATGGCGACGCGGTTGAATCGGTCATGGATACGATGCAGGTGTCATGATCACGCGCGAATTGCGCTAACTTGATGGCGTCATTGGCATAGCGCGGAAAAGAGATCAAGATCAGGACATCTTTATCAGAAATACTAGCCAAATGTCCGGCAGCAACCTCGGTACCCCCATAACCCACCACCTCAACTACATGCGAGCAAAATGGTTGTAAATGCAGCGCTAACATCCCTGCCAGATGCGCACTTAAGCCAAAGCCCATGACGTAGACCGTGCGCGCTTTGACTAACTTACTCACCACCTGGTTTAAGACCTCAATCGACAAGTTTTGTTTTGTCGCATCCGTATTGGCTAATGCGTATTCAAGACTGGTAATCGCAGGATTAGTCTCTTGCGTGCGACGCTCGATGGTATTGCGTAATTTCTCTACTGGCTGAAATACACTTTGCAAAGTCTCCGCCACTTCATTACGCATCGCGGCATAATTGGAGAAACCAATATCGCGGGCAAAGCGGCTGATCGTTGCGGTCGATACCTGGCAACTTTGCGCTAAATCTTCTATACCCAAGGCAGTTACTCTGACCTGATTGCGCAACAAATAATCCGCAATGCTTTGATATGAAGACGATCCCTCAGTCAGGGTCTTAATTAGTATCTTGCCGAGTTTGGATTGCGCAAAAGCAACCTCTGGCGTAGCTGCCTCGGTATTGACTACATTTGGGGTGATCGACTTAACCATAAGGATTTTTCAGTCTAAATAAAACAGGGACTACATCATACAAATAAAAAATCACATCAAGTCTTATTTGTATTTCAATTTTGTTTAAAACATTTTTGCTGAAATGAATCGTATATCTGATTTTGAACAAACTCAACATTATTTGTAAATTTTTTTGCATAACTTCATTTTGTGTAAAAAATACGTCATAATGATTTCAATTGATTACCGCCTGTTCGCGCTTTGTTTATTTTTTCATCAAGGTTTTACAGAACTCTTGAAAAAATAGACCATCTAAAATGAGATCCGCCTTTGCATCTGAAAAATTAGCATTGTCCAAAAATACAACCTCTACGTAACCACACCAATTAAAACAATATGGAAATCAAAACTCACCTGCTAGAAGCGCGCAGCATCGGCACCCAGCGTCAATTTGTCAGCTATCACTTTGGGCAAGCCGCCAGCAATGATGGAAGCAATAGTACAAACGATACGAGGGGCGTACAGAGGTCGCTAAAAACCTACATCCAAGCCTCTTTGCATGCGGACGAAATTCCGGGCATGCTGGTGGCACATCATCTGCGCGCGCGGCTAGAAGCCTTAGAGGCAAATGGAAAAATTCGGGGTGAGATTGTGCTGGTACCGCTAGCCAATCCGATTGGTCTGGATCAGGCGATTCAAGGTGAGCCATTTGGGCGTTTTGATCTGGCCTCGGGCATCAACTTTAATCGCGGCTACCGCAATTTGATACCGGTATTGCGCGAGAGCTTAGCTACGCTAC
This sequence comes from Undibacterium sp. GrIS 1.2, assembly GCF_040544435.1. Classification (NCBI taxonomy): domain Bacteria; kingdom Pseudomonadati; phylum Pseudomonadota; class Betaproteobacteria; order Burkholderiales; family Oxalobacteraceae; genus Undibacterium; species Undibacterium sp. GrIS 1.2. The sequence goes on along the minus strand of NZ_JBEONP010000026.1, from coordinate 67,101 downwards.
TCGGAAGTGACATCAATAAAAATGTCAGCATCATCCGTGAGCAAGTGCTCTTGTTGTTGGCGCAATGGCAACCGGCGACCGAGGCGGACTCTTTACGTAAAACCTTGCAATCATTGGCATGTGATGCTGACATCGTTCTGGATTTGCACTGTGACAATCAGTCTGTAATGCATTTATATACCGGCACACCAGTCGCCGGAGAGGTGTTACCGCTGGCACGCTATCTGGGCGCGGAGGCAATGCTACTCGCTACCGAATCTGGCGACGATCCGTTTGATGAAACCTGTGGTCGGCTCTGGTGGGAGCTGGCGAACCATTTTAAAGATCAATTCCCGATTCCATTTGCCTGCGTCCCGGTCACAGTCGAACTACGCGGAGAAGTCGATGTCGCGCATGAGCTGGCAGAGCAAGATGCCGATGCCTTAATTGCCTACCTCGCTTACAAAGGGCAGCTCGACATTGCAACGCCACCTCTGCCCGCCGCATTTTGTGCACCGACGCCGTTAGAAGCCGTGCTACCAATCGCCGCGCCGCATGCTGGCATGCTGGTGTTCTCAAAAAGACCGGGTGACATGGTGCAACAAGGCGACATCATCGGCGAGGTGATTGATCCGATTTCTGGCAAAACAACCCCGCTCATCGCCAAAGTCGGTGGAAAAATGTTTGCCCGCACCGCCTACCGTTATGTACAGCGAGGAATGGCGATTGCGAAAATCGCGGGAACTGTGCCGTTCCGGACAGGGAAATTATTGTCGCTGTGAAGTTAGCGCCAAAGTTAGCTTGGAAGTTGACTTTAAAATAAGTTCAGCTCATGTTTCAAGCACAATGAATATACATACTCTCACCATGTATATTTTATTGTCCATATAATTATTGGACTATGAGGCATATTTTAAATAAGTAAGGGGGAGTATATGAATATTCGCCAGTATTGGAGATACAAAAAATGAAAAAACTCAAACTCCCCAACACCTTTGTGCTGCTGTTTTCTCTATTGGCCTTGATTGCGCTGGCAACCTGGCTAGTGCCCGGTGGCAAATACGATACGCACGTCGTCAATGGCAAAACCTTGATCGATCCTGCCACCTTCCATTACATCACCAGCAATCCGCAGGGCTTTGTGGCGTTGATGATGGCACCAATCAAAGGTTTTGTTGAGGCGGCGCTGATCATCGGCTTTGTGCTGATTGTCGGCGGTGCGTTTGCCGTGTTGCAAAAAACCGAGGCGATCGATTCTATGATCAAGTCGGTGGCAAAGGCGCACACCAATTCTGCATTCATCCGGGCGATGATTATTCCGGTGTTTGTCACCATGTTTTCGCTCGGTGGCGCGACCTTTGGCATGAGTGAAGAAGCGATCCCGTTCATTTTGATTTTTATCCCGCTGGCATTGGCCTTGGGATATGACTCGATTGTGGGAGTCTCGATCCCGTTTATCGGATCGCAAGTCGGCTTTGCTGCGGCATTTTTAAACCCGTTTAATGTCGGCATCGCGCAGGGCATCGCCGGTGTGCCGGTGTTTTCTGGCTTGCAGTACCGTGTGATTGTGTGGGTGATTGCTACCACCCTGACCATCGGCTTTTTAATGTGGTATGCCGCGAAAATCAAACAATCACCAGAGAAAAGTCCGACCTTTGAACTTGATCAAGAGAAAAGAAAAAGTCTCAAGCACGATGAATTTACTCACTTCACCGGTGTCACTGTCACGCATAAATTAGTCTTGCTGCTATTTGCAGCCTCGTTGGGCGTCATGGTGCTGGGCGTCGTCAAGTATGAGTGGTTTATTAATGAGATTGCGGCATTGTTTTTAGTCATGGCAATCATCGTCGGCGTCGTCGGTAAATTAAGCTCGGACGAATTTATCGAGGCATTTTTGCAAGGCGCAAAAGATCTGGTCACCACTGCGCTGGTGATTGCCCTGGCACGCGGCACCATGATCCTCGCCCGCGACGCCCATATCATCGACACCATGCTCCATGGTCTGATGCCATTTGTGCAGTCAGCCAGCCCGGTGTTTGCGGCGCAAAAAATGTTTCTGATCCAAACCGTGATTAACTTTTTCATCCACTCAGGTAGCGGACAAGCGGCGCTTACCATGCCGATCATGGCTCCGCTGGCGGATTTGGTCGGGGTAACGCGGCAAACCGCGATTCTGGCTTTTCAATTTGGTGAATTTACGACACCGATGATCCCGACATCTGGCATTACCGTCGGCGTACTGGCCTTAGCACGGATACCCTGGGCAACCTGGGCAAAGTGGATGATCCAGCTGCAATTAATGTATCTGGCACTGGCATTGTTGCTGCTGATTCCACCTTGTCTGATGTATTGGCAATAGGCTGAGAATGGCCGGCCAAAGCGGTAGATTTAATTCGGAATTTATATATACTCCCCTTTATTTTTTACAAATATACCGTATTGTCCAGAATTTACATGGACAACTATAATATACAGGGTAGGAGTAATTATATTAAGCCTAGGTAGTACTCTCATCAAAAAAAGAAGAAGCCTGCCAATTTTCATTGAGCAGGCTTTTTTGGCGCTAAAATGTTGGCGTGTCTGCTGATTGATCAGATTGCTTCACTTGATGGCTTAACTTCGTTGATCAACTCCGCTAGCCATCCTTCTGCCGATTAACAAAAATCAACGCAAATCAACTCATCTATCGCAGCCGGATCATTACTTAGTGAACCGTGCCGCCACTTCTGCAATACGCTTACCAAATAATTTTGCGGTTTCCAAATCGCCTGGCAACGGACCTTCTTCTGGCGAAGAATCAGACGGTGATTGCGTCATTAAGCCAGAAGAGCTGGCCAGATAATTAACGTCATTACGCTGCGCTGCCTTGCTGTTGGATGGCATCAATCCAGTACCAGCCCAGATCATGGAATGCTGTTGCGACAAGGTGAACAGGTAGTGAAGCGTCGACAGTTTGTCGCCATTCATGCTGGCAGAATTGGTGAAAGCACCAGCGATTTTATCTCGCCATACTTGTGAATACCAAGGCTTGGACGTGGCATCGGCAAACTTCTTAAACTGCCAGGAAACCGTGCCCATATAGGTCGGCGATCCAAAGATGATCGCATCAGCTTCTGCCAGACTGGCCCAGTTGGCATCAGTGATATTGCCTTCTGCATCAATCGCAATCAGTTCTGCTGCTGCACCTGCCGCTGCGGCACCTGCATGGACTGCTTCTGCTGCTTTTTTAGTGTGGCCATAACCTGAGTGGTACACAATCGCTACTTTTTTCATGGGAGTTCCTTTTAGTTATTTAGTTATTTCGTTATTTCGTTATTTCATTCATCAGTCATCGCGTCAGAATATTTTTATCCATCGGCTCAGCCAAATTATTTTGGTAAATCAAACACCAGTACTTCTGCCTGCTTTCCCGCTTCCAACTGCACTAATTCTTCTTCACGCAATTTCACCGCATCGCCCGCTGACAACTGCACGCCGTTGACAGTCAGTTGACCGCTTGCCAGATGGATGTAGGCAAGGCGATCTTTCGATAAGATCAAACTACTCGCCTGCTCGCCGTCAAACAGACCAATGTACAACCGTGCGTCTTGACGGATTTTAATGGAATCATCCGCACCATCGGGCGACACGACTAGACGCAGGCGGCCCGCTTTGTCTTCCCGACTAAAATGTTTTTCCTCATACGCTGGTGTCGCGTTAATCACGGATGGCTGTATCCAGATCTGCAATAAGTGCGTGGGATTGTCTGGCGATGGATTAAATTCAGAATGGCGAACACCTGTTCCGGCGCTCATGTACTGCACATTACCCGGGAGAATGGTACTGCCATTGCCCATGCTGTCTTTATGCACAATCGCACCTTGAAGCACGTAGGTAATAATTTCCATATCCTTATGACCATGCGTCCCAAACCCCATTCCGGCCGCGATATGATCGTCATTAATCACGCGCAAAGGGCCATAACCCATGTGTGCAGGATCGTGGTAATCGGCAAAGGAAAAACTGTGATGAGATCTCAGCCAGCCGTGTTCGGCATAACCGCGTTGTTCTGATTTATGGACTGTCAGCATCGTATTTTTAGGGTTAGTGGAAACCCTACCTTATTCAAATAATTGATATGATGTGGTGCAATATATACCTGCCAGAACCTGAATATAAGGGGAATATTTTCTACTTCTCGTTCAGTATTTTTGTATAAGAATAATTCACCATGAATTTAACTCTCGAAGCACTGCAAATTTTGGATGCCATCGACCGCAAAGGTAGCTTTGCGGCAGCAGCAAGCGCCTTAGATAAAGTGCCTTCCGCCATCACCTACAGTATCCGCAAACTGGAAGATGATCTGGACGTGCTGCTATTTGATCGACGCGGTCACCGCGCCAAGCTAACTACGGCCGGGCAAGAATTATTGACGCAAGGGCGGCATCTATTATTGGCGGCAGAAGAGCTGGAACAAAGGGTCAAGCGCACCGCAACAGGCTGGGAGGCGGAGTTGCGTATCGTCATGGATGGCGTAATTCAGTTTGAACATTTTTTGCCACTGATTCAAGAATTCCAGCACCAGGCCTGCGGCACACGCTTAAGAATTTCTCAAGAAACCTTGTCCGGCGTATGGGAGACACTGCTCGCCGGTCGGGCAGATCTGGCGATTGGTGCCGCTTACGATGGACCAGATACCTTGCGCATGCATGGCGAATATCAGACTCAGACCATGGGCAATATCGATTGGGTCTTTGCCGTTGCAGCCAAACATCCGCTGGCAACAGCGCCGGAGCCATTGACAGCGACCGTCATACAAAGCCACCGGGCAATCGCCGTCGGCGATACGGGGCGCAATCTGCCATCGATCAATGCGGGACTTCTGGCGGGCCAGGATACGCTGACAGTTCCCACATTGCAGGCAAAATTATTAGCGCAAATAGCGGGATTAGGTTGTGGTAATTTACCGCACAAGCTTGCGTTGCCACATCTACAATCTGGCGCATTGGTAGAAAAAACTTTGCAAGAAAACAGACTCACTGGCAATAACCACATTGCGTGGCGCAGAAACGACAAAGGAAAGGCGCTACAGTGGTTTTTACAACGATTAGCTGATCCGGTGGTACAGCGCATGTTATCGGGCAGCTGACGATGGTGACTAGCTTGAATAAGTTGAATAACTATGTCGGACGTTTTGCCCCCTCCCCCACGGGCGCCTTACATATGGGGTCTTTAGTGGCGGCAATGGCGAGTTACTTAGACGCAAAAGCCCACGATGGAAAATGGCTACTCAGAATCGAAGATTTAGACTTTGACAGAGATGTCAAAGGCGCCGATTTAGCCATTATAGAACTACTGTGCCGATGCAAAATGCAATGGAACGATGCCATTGAATGGCAAAGCCAGCGCACCCATTTATACGAAACCGCTTTCCGGCAACTAGCCCCGATGATTTATCCCTGCAGCTGTTCGCGTAAAGAGATTGCTGATTCGCGGCGTAGTTCTCGCACTTCAACTTTAACTTCAATCCCAAATTCAACTTCAACGCTACCGTCAACCTCACGATTTGGTTTAGTGATTTATCCGGGCACTTGCCGTGCAGGTCTGGCAAACAACAAACCCGCCCGCGCCTGGCGCTTGCGGGTGCCGGATGAAGATCAAGGTCTGGTGACATTCACCGACCGATGGCTAGGTGAAATCAGTCAAAATATTGCGACCGAGGCCGGTGATTTTGTTTTAAAACGCGCGGATGGTTTCTGGGCATATCAACTCGCTGTGGTGGTTGACGATGCGGCGCAAGGTGTAACTCATGTTGTACGCGGTGACGATTTATTAGACTCGACGCCGAGGCAAATTTATTTACAAGATTTGCTGGGATTGCCGCATGTGCAGTATTTGCATATCCCGGTGGTTGCCAATGCCAATGGTGACAAACTGTCTAAACAAACTGGCGCGCAAGCGATTGATGTCAGTGGCAGCGAACGTGATGTACTACGTCAGGCTTTACTACCAGCTGCAGAATTATTGGGATTAAAAATCGAGACCCAACAATACGGAGACACCTTGGAAGAATTTTGGCATGGCGCTGTTACAGCATGGAGACAATTACTGGAACAGCGCGAGAGGATTAGAACTGAGTCGGAACCAATTTGGAACCAAGTTAAGATTTAATGGCAATCAATCAGGCCGACGCAGACCGCCAAGCAATGCCGCTTTTTTCTGCGGTTTGGCTGCTGTTTTATTTTCACTCGTTGCCGCTACTTTGATCGACGATGCACTAGGTTCGTAAGGCTTTAAAAACCAAGGATCGACTTTTTCTCTTGGTGGATTAAAACTACGTGCAGGACGATCGAATGACTTTTCGGCCGTTCTGTCTATTGATCTACCTGCTGATCTGCCTTCTACATTATCCGTTGATTTTTCAGCCGCTCTATCGCTACTGAATTGACGTGGTTTACGCTCCGCTAATTGCTGTGTCTGCGCGACAAAACCTGCCAATTGTACTTTGACGATTTTTTGCTTGATCAATTTTTCAATATCAAGCAGCAAGCGCTCATCTTTATCTGTGTGCAAAGAAATCGCATCGCCAGTCGCACCAGCACGGCCAGTGCGGCCAATCCGATGGACATAATCTTCTGCGTTATACGGTAAATCGTAGTTGATGACGCAAGGCAGTTCGGCGATATCTAAACCACGTGCGGCCACATCGGTCGCTACCAGCACTTCAACTTCTCCACGTTTGAATGCATCCAAAGCAGCCATGCGCTCTGCCTGAGATTTATCACCATGGATTGCTGAGGCTTTTACACCTTGTTTGACTAAATGCACGGCCAGACGCGAAGCACCAATCTTGGTATTGGAAAAAACGATTACTTGTTTTAAACCACGCTCGCGGATAATGAACGAGACCGCGTCGCGCTTCTCTTCCTCAGCCACTTTATACAAAATTTGTGTGACGTTATCTGCAGTTGCATTGCTGCGTGCGACCTCGATCATTACTGGATTGCTTAAAAAACTGGCAGCCAGTTTTTTAATTTCTGGCGAGAACGTAGCAGAGAACATTAAGTTCTGACGCTGCTTTGGCAACAAATTAATGATGCGTTGCAGATCAGGCAAAAAGCCCATGTCTAACATACGGTCCGCTTCATCCATGATCAGGATTTGCGTCTGCGATAAGTTAATCGTTTTCTGCTGAATGTGATCCAACAAGCGACCAGGTGTCGCAATCACAATCTCAACACCGGCACGCAAGGCAGCTGTCTGTGGCGCCATATCCATACCGCCAAAAACGACCGTAGAACGCAGCGGAGTATGGCGCGAATATGCCTGAACGTTTTCGGCAACCTGATCAGCCAGTTCACGCGTCGGCGTCAAAATTAAAGCACGTACGGGATGACGAGCTGGCGAGGCACTGGTACTCGCGTGTGCTAATAACAATTGAATAATCGGCAGCGAGAAGCCAGCAGTTTTGCCAGTACCCGTTTGTGCAGCACCCATCACATCGCGGCCTTGCAATACGATAGGAATTGCCTCAGCTTGAATCGGTGTGGGGTGTACGTAACCTTGATCAGATAAAGCGCGCAAAATCTCAGGCGACAGTCCGAAATCTTCGAAACGTATGGTAGGTACAGAGGGGGCAGAATCTACTACAACGGTAGCGATCTGCTCAGGATTGGACTTGATATCAGTCATTGTATGATGGTGGGCCTCCCGTGAGTCGAACACGGTACCAACGGATTATGAGTCCGCTGCTCTAACCAACATGAGCTAGAGGCCCAATTCTTTCTGCAAGCTAAGCTGCTTAAATCTGACAAATATCCGTGTAAGAATCTTTATCAGGGTTATGCAGGTATCGCTTTAACGCTGTCACCTGCAAATTGTTGAATTCAAAAAAAAGCTCAAATTCAAACGCAAAACAGGCGTCGAAAAAACCGACGCCAATTGTATTACATTAATTACCTTCTAGGAAGCTTTTCAGCTTATCAGAACGTGATGGATGGCGTAATTTACGCAATGCCTTGGCTTCTATTTGACGAATACGCTCACGTGTTACGTCAAACTGTTTACCTACTTCTTCTAAGGTGTGGTCAGTGGACATCTCAACACCAAAACGCATACGCAATACTTTAGCTTCACGCGGGGTCAATGAATCCAATACATCTTTAACGACATTACGCATAGATGCGTGCAACGCTGCATCTGCCGGTGCCAATGTATGATTGTCTTCAATGAAATCACCCAGATGTGAATCATCATCGTCACCGATCGGTGTTTCCATTGAAATCGGTTCTTTAGCAATCTTCATGATCTTGCGGATTTTATCTTCCGGCATTTCCATCTTGATTGCCAACGTCGCTGGATCTGGCTCTACACCAGTCTCTTGCAAAATCTGACGTGAGATACGATTCATCTTATTGATGGTCTCAATCATGTGCACCGGGATACGAATCGTACGCGCCTGATCCGCAATAGAACGGGTAATCGCCTGGCGAATCCACCATGTAGCATAAGTAGAAAACTTATAACCACGGCGATATTCAAACTTATCTACCGCCTTCATCAAACCGATGTTGCCTTCCTGGATCAAATCTAAGAATTGCAAACCACGATTAGTATATTTTTTCGCGATAGAAATCACCAGACGCAAGTTGGCCTCCGTCATTTCACGCTTGGCTTTACGTGCTTTCATTTCGCCAGCAGACATCTTTTTATTGATGCCGCGTAAATCAGGCAAAGGTAAAACTACCCGTGCCTGCAGATCGATCAGCTTTTGCTGGAGCTGCTGTACTGACGGTACATTACGACCCAAAATAGCGCTGTAAGAATGGCCGGCATTAACTTCGCCTTCAACCCATTTCAGGTTGACTTCATTACCTGGAAATACTTTGATGAAATGACTACGTGGCATGTTGCAACGGTTAACTACTACTTCCAGAATCTGTTTTTCTACATGGCGAACTTCATCCACTTGACCGCGCAAAGTGTCACATAATTTCTCAACGACTTTAGCGGTAAAACGGATGCCCATCAATTCGTTGGAAATCGCTTCCTGCGCTTTGATGTAGGACTTTGAGTTGTAACCCTCTTTTTCAAAGGATTTACGCATCTTGTCAAAATTGGTGGAGATGATATCAAATTTAGCTAAGGAGTCACGCTTCAATTGTTCTAATTGCTCGGCGGAGATAGCAGCGGCACCAGCGGCGCTTGCCTCTTCATCTTCCTCTTCCTCCTCTTCCTCTTCTTCCTCTTCGTCCTCTTCCTCTTCTACCACGACTACAACAGGCTTTTCTTCTTCTTCGACTGCGTTGGGATCAACTAAACCATCAACCAACTCGTCAATCTTAATCTCGTCATTACGAATACGCTCTGCTGAAACCAGAATCTCAGCAATCGTTGTCGGGCAGGCAGAGATCGCCTGAATCATGTCCTTCAGACCTTCTTCGATTTTTTTGGCGATGACAATTTCGCCCTCGCGCGTCAGCAACTCAACCGAACCCATTTCACGCATATACATACGGACAGGATCAGTAGTGCGACCGAAATCAGAATCAACGGTAGACAACGCCGCTTCAGCAGCAGCCTCAACCTCGTCGTCATCGCTGGTAACGGTAACTACGTTATCAGACAGTAACAATGTTTCAGCATCTGGCGCACGTTCATAGACGGCGACGCCCATGTCGTTAAAAGTACCGATGATGCCTTCAATTGCTTCAGGATCGACCACGTTTTCTGGCAAATGATCGTTGATCTCGGCAAAGGTTAGATAACCACGATCCTTACCTAACTTGATCAAAGTTTTCAGCTTTTGGCGACGACGCTCTAACTCTTCTGCGGTCGCTTCTGGATCGGCAGAGAAGGCATCTTTCAGCAAAGCTTTTTCTTTTGCTTTGCGATCCTTCGCCTTGGCTTTGTCGATCGCTTTCATTTCTGCGCGCTCAACAGCATTCAGCGCAGCTAAATCTTCATTCTCAGGCTGATATTCTTTTGGCTTACGACCGCGACGACCTGGCACTTTAACACCAGGCAAAATATAGCCTGAGGTGTCAATTGCAGCCAACACGGCAGCATCCGTAGTCTGGCTAACAGCAGGCGCAGAACCGGACTTGATTTCCTGAATTTCAGGTGCTTTGTCAGCCTTTGCTGAATTCTTAGTTGGTTTAATCACTGTCTTTGGATCGGTCTTGTTAATTGTCACAGAAGCTTTCAATGGTGCAGTTTGTGGCTTGTCCGCTTTTTTGCCCGCCGGCAGATCAGAAGCGTGCTTATTTGAGTCTTTTAATGCGTCTTTGGATGAATCTTTAGATGCGCCATCAGCCTTCGCTACTGGCTTTGCAGTCTTGCCCGTCGCTTCCTTAGATAACGCTTTAACGCTCGCCTTGGGTTCATCTCTTACAATATTCCTGGCTTTGGATTTATCTACAGCAGTTTTAGTTGCGTCCAGCTTAGCCACTGCTTTTATCACTTTAGGTGCTTTAACATCTTTCGCAACCTCTTTTTTTGCCGGCATTTTTACGGCCGTCTTAGTCACTACTTTTGTTGTTGCTGGCTTAGTTTTACTAGCCGAAATTACAGCCTTAGTAACTGCAACTTTAGGGACAGACTTTGCCGGAGCCGTTTTGGCCACCACTTTTTTTGCTGCTGAGGATATCGGAGTGTTCGCGGGTTTCTTCATTGCTTTAGCCATTGAATCAAACCTACCAGAACAGAGGTGGCAATCTAGTTCATATAAAAAGACAATGATCATCCGTCAGATCAATTGATCTGTACGAAGAACTACACCCTTTTCTATGTCAGACTACCCGAGTCTCAGCGCCAGTATTTTGGGTTACTCGGAGGAGCATTACGCTCACCTAAACAACACATTCTAAGCAGTTCTAAAACCTCTCCGCTCAGAATGAAACAACCTAAGACCTTGAATCGAAAGCTTTTAATTATACCACGAGCATAGGCTTTACTCTAGCCCCACCGTATTTCAGTTCAATTTTATTGAGCAAAAAATAGGCAACGCCATGCTTAACCAAAGATCATCGCACTGCCACTTCTGCCACAGCCTGGCGACGCAAAGCCTCTTGCAACTGCATAATTTCACGATAACGGGCAATATCAACCGCATCACGCAAACCTGATGCAGCCAGCGCCTCCATCTCCGCCTTTAATACCTGAAACCGCATTTGCCGTATTGCACCCGCCAATTCTTGCTTTACCACGTCAATATCGGTTTCGGTTTGCTCGGCTATTTCTGCAATCAAGGCATCATAGTCTGCACCTGTGGTCCGTAAATGCTCAGCCAAAGCCGCAAAATTGGCCTGCTGCCCCATGGTTTGCGCCACCAACACCAACTGCGTCAACATCTCAGCGCCATCGGGCGCAAGTTGTGCTGCATCAGCCAAAGCTGCCGCATCAAGCAATAAAGAGAGCGATGGGTGGGCAACTAAAATCCGCATGATTTGTCGCTCCAGACCAACCGGAGCACTGCGCCTACTTTTTGGCGGCGCAATTTTTATACGCGATACAGGCTGAGCCAATTCAAACAATGCTTCAATTTCTGACGGTGTGGTCTTAGTAACTTGAGCCAGGCTACGCACCATTTGCAAACGCAAACCAGAAGGCGGCATTTGTTGCAACAACGGCTTTGCATCAAACTGGACTTTTGCCCTCCCCTCAGCCGTAGATAAATCGCTATCACCAATCACTTCTTTCATGAAAAACTGTGACAGTGGCATCGCATCCTGAACCTGCTGAGCAAAGGCATCATTTCCTAGCTCGCGGATATAACTATCCGGGTCGTGCTCCGTCGGCAAAAATAAAAATTTAATGACTTTATTGTCATTTGCATGCGGCAAACAAGCATCCAGCGCGCGTCTGGCAGCACGACGTCCAGCACTGTCCCCATCAAAACTAAAAATCACATGATCAGTCTGACGCAACAATTTTTGCACGTGAGTTGGTGTGCAAGCCGTACCCAAGGTCGCTACTGCTTGCGGAAAACCCATCTGCGCTAACGCCACCACATCCATATAACCTTCGGTGACAAGCACATAACCCGCTTCACGTATCGCTTGCCGCGCCTCAAACAAACCATACAGCTCAAAACCCTTTTGAAATAGCGGCGTTTCAGGTGAATTCAAGTACTTCGGCTCACCTTGCTCCAAAATACGACCACCAAAACCTATAACTTGCCCTTTAGTATTGCGAATTGGAAACATGATGCGATCACGAAAACGATCATAGCGCTTGCGTCCACCACCCTCTTCTTCGCTTTTATCGATTACGAGACCAGCCTCAACCAAAGGCGGCGCTGCATAATCAGGGAAAACTGCGCGCAAGCCATCCCAGCCATCTGGCGCATAACCCAACCCGAAACGAGCGGCGATCTCCCCCGTCAAGCCACGCTTTTTCAGGTAGGCAATCGCCCCTTCGGCGCTACGCAATTGTGTACGGTAATGATCGCAGGCTTTGGTCATCACATCAGTTAGCGCCAGACTTTTTGCCTGGACTTCTGCACGTTGCGCAGGAAGTAATTTATCGTCTTCCGGCACTATCATACCGTTGCTTTGCGCCAAGTCTTTGACTGCGTCGACAAAGCTCATTCCCGAATATTCCATCAAAAATCCAATGGAAGTGCCGTGCGCACCGCAACCGAAACAATGATAAAACTGCTTAGTCGGGCTTACCGTAAAGCTAGGAGATTTCTCGTTGTGAAACGGACACAATCCCATGTAGTTTGCGCCGCCTTTTTTCAACTGCACGTACTTACCCACCACATCGACAATATCAACGCGGGCGAGCAAATCCTGAATAAAGGTTTGAGGAATCAAAGCGGCAAACTAAGTGACAAAGAGCAAAACAAGAAATATCAACGAGACAACAAAGCTGCTTTTACCAAACCAGAGACCACCGTCATATCAGCACGGCCCGCCAATTTCGGCTTCAATATTGCCATCACTTTACCCATATCCTGCGCACCAGTTGCACCACTCGCGGCGACAGCGGCGGCAACTTCTGCCTGCATTTCTGCATCAGTCAAACCAGCGGGCATATAGGCACACAAAATAGCCAGCTCTGCTTTTTCGATATCTGCCAAATCCTGGCGATTCCCGGCCTCAAACTGTGTGATGGAATCTTTGCGCTGCTTAATCATTTTTTCTATGATGGCGAGCACCAATGTGTCGGTCAATTCAATTCGCTCATCCACTTCTTTTTGCTTCATGGCGGCAGTAATCAAGCGTATCGTGCCCAGCTTTGTCATCTCTTTGGCACGCATTGCTGATTTCATGTCTTCGGTAATTTGATCTTTTAAGCTCATGGAATTTCCTGACGATAGAATAAGTACAAAAAATTGACTTAACTCCGCTTAGCTAAGTGCGATTTAATGCAAATTGATAAAAACAACAAAGCCCGCTGCGTATTACCGGAGCGGGCATGCTAAAGCCAAATACTAATGCAATTTTTGAATGGCACTGCTAGCAGCACCAAACGAAATTAATACATCTTTTTAGGCAATTGCTGACTACGAATGCGTTTGTAGTGGCGTTTTACTGCGGCTGCCAGCTTGCGCTTGCGCTCGGCAGTTGGCTTCTCGTAAAACTCGCGTGCGCGCAATTCGGTCAACAGACCGGTCTTTTCGATGGTGCGCTTGAAGCGACGCATAGCGACTTCGAACGGCTCGTTTTCTTTAAGGCGAATTGTGGTCATTTAAGTTCGGAACCAATGAAAAATTTATAGGAAGAACGAGATAATAGCAGAGTTTTTAGGCGTTTGGAAGTAGCTTGATTAAATCTTACGCAATCTTGTGCAAAAAAGTAATCGTAAACCTGCTTTACTGGCATTACCAAAACTCAAAAACCACATCGTAAAATTCAACACTTTAGGGAGTATGGTTAAAAACTATAGCTATCGTCCAGATATCGTCTGGACAAATAAAAATACAGTAGGCAGTACCTTAGTCCGATAAAAAACAACGCCAGTCTTTTATTATTAAATCAAACTTTATTCGAACCTGCTAATCCTGCTAATCAACCGCATTACCCGCAGCAACGCCCGATGCCCAGGCCCATTGGAAGTTATAGCCGCCTAGCCAACCAGTCACATCAACCGCCTCGCCAATAAAATATAAGCCAGGAACATTCTTCACCATCATGCTTTGCTGCGACAGCTCGCGTGTATCAACCCCGCCGCGCGTCACCTCAGCTTTACGATACCCTTCCGATCCGTTCGGGATTAATTGCCAGCGATTAATGCTGTCACCCACTTGGCGCAGGCGCTTGTCGCTCATATCCGCCACTCTGGCATCGCCTGCAAAACCATTTGCGGTCAGCAATCCATCCACCAGCCGCGCAGGTAAATGCTGCGCCAGATGATTGGATAAATTTTTCTTAATGCTAGCTTTGCCGGTGATTAGCTCCTCCGCGATATCAATTTCTGGCAGCAAATTAACGGTAATAGATTGTCCTGCCTGCCAGAAACTAGATATCTGCAATACCGCTGGGCCAGACAAGCCGCGATGGGTAAACAATAAATCCTCACGAAATACTGCTTTATTCTTTTTCTCGCCTGTTTCTATATCAACTTCCAGCGAAATACCAGATAAGGGTACAAACGGCTCCCACGTTTTGGCATCGAACGTCAGCGGCACTAATGCTGGACGAGGCTCGACAATTTTCAAGTCAAATTGCCTTGCGATTTTGTATGAAAATTCGGTTGCGCCAATTTTAGGAATCGATAAGCCACCAGTCGCAATCACCAGCTGCTTTGCTGTGATAGCGCCCTGCTCGGTCTGAATCAAGAATCCATCATCAATATGCTGGACCTCAAGAACTTTGCACGGCATGCGCCATTGCACCTTACCGGCATCGCATTCCGACTTCAGCATAGAAATAATGTCCTCTGCGCTGTTATCGCAAAATAATTGCCCCTTATGTTTCTCGTGGTAGGCGATGTGATGGCGTTTGATCAATGCCAAAAAATCTTGCGGGGTGTAGCGCGATAAAGCGCTTTTACAAAAATGCGGATTCTCAGATAAGAAATTATTCGGCCCCGCTTGCATATTTGTAAAATTGCAACGTCCGCCGCCAGAGATACGGATTTTTTCTGCCAACTTGCTGGCATGGTCAACTAGCAACACTTTTTTGCCACGCTGCCCGGCAACGGAGGCGCACATCATGCCCGCTGCGCCTGCGCCAATGACGACGACATCATATTGTTTGCCAGGGGTACTGGATATGCCGGAGGGCTTGGGTGTGATGCTGACGGAGTCGTTCATTTTTATTTTCTTACTTAGATAGTAGAAGCGATTACATAGAAGCCGTGATTGTAGCCGATGAGCAAGTCAGTCACGGACAAGCCAATATACTCCCCATCATTTTTATGAAAAATCTCTTGCAGACCAATGATTATATAGACAATTAAAAATACATCCTTCCAGTATATTGATTTAACGCAATTGAATGAATGATCACTAAGCTCGCAAAATCAGAAAAACGCCCTTTGACTTTGTTAAAAACATGTCCGTAATTATTGTTCGCGCAAGTCCCCGCTATTCTTTTTTAAAACACGTTTCAATATCAGCAAGATGGCCTCATAAGATTCCCGCATACCAATATTCTGTTTTAAATCCGCAACGTAATTTACACATATTGACGAAATTTGAAGACAAGATTAACTAAATCTTGACTTGACTTACGCAAGAAGAGATAACAGAAACATCGGTGACGCAAACGATTGCGCTGTCGGTCACAAAATCAATGTAACGAGTTCGATAACGACGCTTTAAGCGAATGTGTAAAGACACTATTCACACGCTGCTTTGAACACTCATTCAATGGGTAGATGCCCTCCCCGGCCTCCCGATCTGATGCGATTTAATCTGATGTAAATGTAACTCGGTAGATGTAACTCGATGTGACTTGATCTGACTTGATGTAAAAATTATTTAACCTGAAGGATGAAATCAAATGCCTAAACCGACTATTAAGTTAAGCCTGCTCGCGATCGCTGTTGCGACAGCTTTCCCGATGCACGCAGCTATGGCGCAGACCGCGCCTGCATCAACCGACGCCAAAACTGATCCGACTAAATTGGAAACAGTGATCGTTACCGCCAACCGCCGCTCAGAAAACATCAAAGAAGTACCGATGTCGATCTCTGCCATCAAAGGTGAGGCACTCGATACTTACAACGCAGCAGGTATGGATATTCGCTTCCTCGCCTCCCGCGTGCCAAGTTTGAATATTGAATCGGATTTTGGCCGCACTTTCCCACGTTTTTATATCCGTGGTCTGGGCAATACTGATTTCGATTTGAATGCATCCCAACCAGTTGGTCTGATCTATGATGACGTAGTACAAGAGAGCCCGATTCTCAAAGGCTTCCCCGTGTTTGACGTTGATCAGGTTGAAGTTTTGCGTGGCCCGCAAGGTACTTTGTTCGGACGTAACTCACCAGCCGGTGTAGTAAAGTTTGAATCCACCAAACCAACCGGTGTCTTTGAAGGCTATGGCAATGCAGGCTTCGGTAATTATGGCGCGGTCAATCTGGAGGGTGCTGTCAACGTACCATTGAATAGCGATTGGGCATTGCGCGTTTCCGGACAATCCCAAACCCGTGATGACCGCGTGACCAATCCACGCTCGACCGGTACCAAGACACTGGAAGGTTATGACGACAAAGCTGCACGTATCCAGTTAGCCTACAAAAATAGTGGTTTCAGCGCTTTGTTTAATGTGCATGGCCGCGACATGTCCGGCAATGCCACCTTGTTCCGCGCCAATATCATTCAAAAAGGTACGAATAACATCGTCCCTGGTTTCGATTATTCCGTCTATCCTACTGACGGTATCAACAAGCAGACACTCAACTCCAGCGGCGCCAGCATGCGTCTGCGCTGGGATTTAGATGGCATGACTCTTTACTCCGTGACTGGTTACGACAAAGCCAGAGTGTATAGCCGCGCTGACGTGGATGGTGGTTATGGCGCTTCATTTGCATTGCCGATGGGGCCTGGATTTATTCCATTCCCGTCAGAAACAGCCGACGGCATTCCTGATTTGAAACAAATCACTCAAGAATTCCGGGTACAGTCCAATACCAAAGATCCGCTGCAATGGATTGCTGGTGTGTACTACTTTAAAGAAGATATCCAGGTCGATAGTTTTGACTACAACTCTTTAGCTGGCAATGTCCAAGATGGTTATGCCAATCAGCATCAACATTCCAAATCCTGGGCAACTTTTGGCTCGCTTAATTACGCTGTCAATGACCAGTTGAAATTACGCGGCGGCGTGCGTTATACCAGCGACAAAAAAGACTTTGATGCACAACGTTTTGTGACTCCAGGAGGCGGTGCAGGCACGGCACAACTGACAGCGCATCCTAGCTCTACTAACGTCAGTTGGGATTTGGGTGCGAACTATGCAGCTGATGCGCAAACCAACTTTTTTGGACGTATTGCAACCGGCTATCGCGCACCAAGTATCCAGGGTCGCGTTCTGTTTGGCAATGATATTTCAGTTGCAAACCCAGAGAAAAATCTGTCGTTTGAAGCTGGTGTGAAGAAGGACATTCTTGACAATACTGCCCGTATCAGCGCAACCGTATTCCAATACACCGTTAAAGATCTGCAATTAACCGCAGGTAGCGGCAGCGTCAATCAAAACAAACTAGTCAATGCAGATAAAGCAACTGGTCAAGGTTTTGAACTGGAACTGCAAGCTAACTTAAACCGCAATTGGAAAACCACGTTTGGCACCAGCTATAACGAGACTGAAATCAAGGATGCCAAATTATTCGTGGCACCTTGCGGTAACGGCTGTACCGTCACCAATCCTGCTGGCCCAGTTGCCGGTACAGTGCTCATCGGTGGTAATCCATTACCACGCGCACCGAAGTGGGTTGGTAACTTTACGCTGAAATACACGACACCAATTGGCAATGGCGATCTGTACGTATTTACCGATTGGGCATACAAAGATACTTACAATATGTTCTTGTATGAAGCAAAAGAATACACAGCGAAGTCTTTGTTAGAAGGCGGATTGCGTGTGGGTTACAAATGGGGTGACGGCAAATACGAAGTCGCTGCGTATGGCCGCAACATTACGAACAAGCAACAAGTCATCGCCGCAATTGACTTCAACAATTTGACAGGTATTTTGAATGAGCCACGCAGCTATGGTATTCAGCTGAAGGCCAATTTCTAATTGATTTAAAGTCTTTATAAAAATCGACTAGATGCTCGTCAAAAAAACGCCGGATTTAATCCGGCGTTTTTATTTGTGCAGCGACGATCAGTCACTTAACGATTCAAGCATTCAGGTATTCACCGTGCGCTGTTTCAATAATTTTGCCACCGAGATACAGTGCTCAAGCTGATCAGCAATATTCGCAGGGACAGGAATATCACCTGCCAATACCGACCTGATCCAGTGTGCCGTAGTTATAGCATCACAAGTCTCCGGCGTGTCGGGTAAGTCGCCAGACAAACTTTGATGTGTCTGTACCAATGTCGTACATTCACCGGCATGAAACCAATCAATCTGCTGCGCTCGACCGGTACTGGCAACCGTTTCTCCCTCAGTACCACGCATTAAAAATGCATCACCACGCTCATGCGGCGCACTATGAGAAAAATACTCGCGCAACATAATCTGATATTCGGGGTGGGTATAAGAGGTCAAGCGCAAGGCAGCGCTAGTGAATGGCTGTAAGATTTTCACCAGCGTGTGGGTAGAATTGCGCACACCAAGAATACGGCGCATCGCCAAGATGCGCGTCATCGCTGGCGACAAGACATTGATCGGCATAAAAGCTGGTTCTCGCTGTGACATCAAGGCTTCGGCCTCTGCAGCAGAAGTCGCTAACGGTTTACCAAGTGCCTGAAAAATCTCAGCAGTCGTCACGCGCCCGGCATCGGTTAAAACTCCATGTACCAATACTGGCACCCCCTGTCGCGCCAATAGCAAGGCCAGCAAAGGCGTTAAGTTTGCTTTTTTACGAGCACCGTTATAAGTTGGGATCAGCACCGGGGCGTAATCGCTATCGACTGGCGCGGTCAGACGGACTACAGCATATTGCGCAGCCGCCATAAAACCGGCAATCTCTTTGACCGACTCGCCTTTAATCCGCATCGCTAATAAGATGCCGCCCATTTCTAAATCTGAAACCCGGCCTTCCAGCATGGCGCTGTACAGCAGTTGCGCATCTTCTTGCGACATACTGCGCGCACCTTCCTTACCACGTCCGATTTCTTTGATAAACCGGGCTGCAGGGAAAGCCTCTTTATTAGAGGATTGATTGATAGAGTGATCTGTATTTGTCATCTGCATAGCTTACACCGAAGGTCCGCCAACGAGCAAACCGCTCGGCAATCATGGGAAAGCAGCTATTATATTTAAGCAGGCACGGGCGCTGCACGCTGCACTATCATCTTCTTCAACTCAGGTACGCAAGAGCCGCAGCTCATGCCACATTTTAAGCGCGATTGTAAACCTGCAAGCAACTCATCTGGCATGCTATCCGATGTGCCACCCATCAGCGTCAATGCTCGATTGATTTCGGTATCTGCAACGTTTAAACAATTGCAGACAATTTTGCCGCGCACCGCAAAACCTTGCGGCGCGCTGGTGCTTGGCATCAGTAGTAAACGACCTAATTTGGCGACCGGTTCCTGATCAGTTAAATAGGCTTTGAGCCAACCCTCGGCCGAGATATCGCCCGCTAATGACACCGCTGTAAGAGCACCGTCTTTAATCGTGATATGTCGAGCATTGCCACGTCTGGCGTCGTCGTAACGCAAAACCTGCTCACCTGCGATACCAAACAATTGTTCTATCTCCTGTATCAGTTCTGGTGTAGCAGCGACATCATCGGCGGCGCGGAAAATAATGCCAGTTTTTTCACGTCCGAAAGGGATGCAGGTCGCATAGGCAAACTGGCGCATGAATGGGCGCAAGGCTTGCTGCAACTGGAATACTTGCTCAGGCTCGGCCCAGGCAAAGGCGACAAAGCGCCACGGTAATTCTGCTTTCACAATTTTGACCGCAGCGGCTTTAAGTTCCGGCTGTTTAGAGCTTGGATCTATCGCTGGCGAAGTCAGTGTGTTCACACCATAAGCAGCATTCTCACCGTGGCCGCGACCTGATATGTATTCTTCACCCCAATGCATCGCAACAAAAACCTGACCGGCACGCATTTCATCGCTCTCTTGCGCGGCAAAAATCTGTGAGCCGCGCTTGTTAGTCACATGTACCAGATCGCCATTTTTTAGCTGACGTCTTTCCATATCTTGTTTAGTCATCGCGATACCCGGCTCAGCAGCATGCGCGAATAGCTGTGCTACCGTGCCAGTGCGACTCATGCCATGCCATTGATCACGCAAACGTCCGGTATTGAGTTGGAAAGGGTGGCGCGCATCGACCTTATCTTTTACCGGCTGGTATACCGTATTGACAAAGCTAGCGCGTCCGCTGGCAGTCGGAAAAATACCATCCTCATATAAACGTAATTTACCCTGGCTGGCACCCTCCGCGTAGGGCCATTGTTGTGCACCGACAGTTTCTAAAATCTCGTATGAAAGGCCGGTAATATCCAAATCACGACCACGTGTACTTTCGCGATGTTCGTTCCAGACTTGCTCAGGTGTTTCGTAAGGGAAAATTGAGGTAATTTTACCCATCAAAACTTCCAGCTTACGTGCAAACAGGGTGGCGATTTCCCAATCATGTTTGGTCTCGCCTGGCTTATCCAACGCTGGATTAACACGCGTGATGCGGCGCTCCGAATTGGTGACGGTTCCAGACTTCTCCGCCCATGTGGTGGCAGGTAATAAAATGTCGGCATAAGGCACGGTGGCAGTCGTGCTGTAGGCCTCCTGCACGATCACTAACTCGGCCTTTTTCAGAGCAGCGCGAATAAGATTTTGCTCTGGCATTGATTGCGCAGGATTAGTACAAACAATCCAGATAATTTTGATCTCACCTGCAAGCACGGCGTCGAATAGCTCCACCGCTGTTTTACCCGGCGCGGCGGGAACATCGTCTACGCCCCAGAGTGCAGCAACCTCGGCACGGTGTTCTGGATTCGATAACTCTCTGTGACCCGACATCAGGTTAGCCATACCACCGACCTCACGCCCGCCCATGGCATTGGGTTGCCCGGTTAAAGAGAAAGGGCCTGCGCCGGGCTTACCGATCTGATGTGTTGCCAGATGCAGATTAATCAGCGCCGTGTTTTTTGCCGTGCCCGATGCGGATTGATTTAGCCCCTGACAATACAAAGAGAGCGTCGCCTTGGATTGCCCAAACCAGCGCGCCGCCTGCACCAGATCTGCCTCGCTAATTCCGCAAGTTTGCGCGACAAATTTCGGTGTGTAATCTCGTACGGTTTGTTTCAGCTGCGCGAAGCCCTCAGTATGTGCTGCAATGTAATCAAGATCGACTAAGTCTTCCCACAAACACAAATGCAGCATCCCATTGAACAAAGCGACATCGGTGCCCGGCAGGATGGCTAAAAATAAATCGGCATCGCGGGCTGTGTCGGTGCGGCGCGGATCAGCGACGATGACTTTGAGTTGCGGATTATTTTTTCTGGCATCTTCAATCCGGCGATACAAAATGGGATGCGCATAGACCGTGTTGGAGCCAACAATAAAAATGACCTCAGCCAGATCAATATCTTCATAGCAGGCAGGTGGCGCATCGGCACCTAAGGTTTGCTTATAGCCAGCGACCGCGCTGGACATACACAAGCGCGAATTGCTATCGATATTGTTGGTACCGATCAAACCCTTGGCGAGCTTATTGAAGACGTAATAATCTTCCGTCAGCAATTGTCCTGAGACATACAAGGCCACGCTATCGGGGCCGTGCGTTTTGATCGTAGTGGCAAACTGCTCTGCCATGTGTTGCAGCACATCATCCCAGGCCACTTGCGTGCGAGATTGGTCGCGGGCAGATCGCATTTCGGGATACAGAGCGCGGGTTTGTCGCTGGATTGCAGGTTGCGCTGACAAATGCAAAGTGCTGCCCTTACTGCACAAGCGTCCAAAGTTGGCAGGATGTTTGGGATCACCACGTACGCCAATGACTTGCCGTTGTTTGGCAGCGTCCTCTCCGGTCTCAATAATAACGCCGCAACCGACCCCGCAATAGCAACAGGTGGAGAGGGTTTCGGTCATGTTTTTACCTTTTTG
This sequence comes from Undibacterium sp. GrIS 1.2, assembly GCF_040544435.1. Classification (NCBI taxonomy): domain Bacteria; kingdom Pseudomonadati; phylum Pseudomonadota; class Betaproteobacteria; order Burkholderiales; family Oxalobacteraceae; genus Undibacterium; species Undibacterium sp. GrIS 1.2. The sequence goes on along the minus strand of NZ_JBEONP010000026.1, from coordinate 44,957 downwards.
ATGATTGCCTGAAGCACTGAACAAGTAGATTCAATACATACACAGATTAAATATACTCATTACCAGTATATTTTATTGTCCATATATTCTATGGACAATCAGGCTATTTTTATAAAAATGAGGGGGAGTATATTAAATTTCAGTCTATAACTTGGGAAGTTTTGTGAGTTCTCGTAATTTTTTGTACAAATTAAAAACTTAAAAATCACGTAGTGACTAAACTCATTGCTCCAGCTACACCCAGCCCTAGACTTTTCAGCTCGTCAGCATCTAAAAAAATCTGCTCATTCTCCACCTTGATACTAAATTTTTGCGTACATCCTTCATCGGGAGACACCGCACAACCCGTCTGCAATTCGATATTCCAGTTATGCAGCGGGCATGCAACTTTCTCACCGAAGACGATGCCCTGAGAAAGTGGCCCGCCTTTATGTGGGCACTTGTCCAGTAGCGCAAATACTTTATTCTCGCCATTACGAAAAATGGCGACGTCCGGTTTGGCGCTACGGGTGACGATGCGGGCGCCTAAAACTGGAATGTCATCGACTTTGCAAATCGGCTTCCATTGTTGAGACATAGTATTTCCTTCCGGTTCAACGATTGTTCTGTTCTTGGCTCAGGACGCAGATAACATTTCAAACTGCCGCGTATCGACTTGCGCTTTTTCTGGTTCATGCCAAGGATCGGATTCGCCTTCCAGCGAAAACAGCAAGCGCTGATATAAATCTTTACGACGCTCTTCATCTTCCAATACGGCTTGTTTGACATGATCAAGACCGACGCGCGCGATGTAATGCACGGTGCGCTCCAAATACCAACCTTCTTCGCGGTACAGTTGCAAAAACGCGCCGGAATATTCCATTACTTCTTCATGCGTTTTCAGCTTGACCAGAAATTGTGCGACCTCGGTTTTGATACCTCCGTTGCCACCGACATAAATCTCCCAGCCCGAATCGACACCAATCACACCGACGTCTTTGATACCTGCCTCGGCGCAATTACGCGGACAACCTGACACCGCCAGTTTGACTTTATGCGGCGAATACATCAGCGCCAGTTCACGCTCCAACTGTTGTCCCATCAAGGTCGAGTTTTGAGTACCGAAACGACACCATTCGCTACCGACACAAGTCTTCACCGTCCGCAAACCCTTGGCGTAGGCCAAACCGGATGGCATTCCTAAGTCATGCCAGACTTCACGCAGATCTTCTTTTTTTACGCCAAGTAAATCGATCCGTTGACCGCCCGTCACCTTCACCGTCGGGATATTAAATTTATCCACGACGTCGGCGATCCGGCGCAAATCGCGGGCATTGGTCTCGCCACCCCACATACGCGGAATGACAGAATAGGTGCCATCTTTTTGAATATTGGCATGCGAACGTTCATTAATGTAGCGCGATTGCGGATCGTCGATCGCCTCACGCGGCCAGGTAGAAATCAAATAATAATTGATCGCTGGCCGGCAAGATGAACAGCCATTTGGTGTGCGCCATGCCATGGTTTGCATGGTGGAGATAACCGTCAATAGCTTCTCTTTTTTGATCGCGTCGCGGACTTCCTGATGCGTATGATCGGTGCAGCTACACATGGCTTTGGCTTTGTTTGGCTTGGAGTAATCGCCACCCGCGGTGAACATAATGATCTGCTCCACCAATCCCGTGCATGAACCGCAAGAGGCTGATGCCTTGGTATGTTTGCGCACATCTTCCAGGGTAAACAAGCCCTTCTCTTTAATCGCTTTAACGATGGCACCTTTGCACACACCATTGCAACCGCAGACTTCGGCGGTATCTGGCATGGCAGCCGCCTTAGTAAAACCCTCATGTCCGACATCGCCAGGACGACCGGTATTGGATTCGCCAAACATCAGCGTGTCACGAATCTCAGAGATGTTTTTACCTTCACGCAGCAGAGAGAAATACCAGCTACCATCCACCGTATCGCCGTACAAACAGGCACCAATCAGCTTGTCATCTTTAAGTACTAGTTTTTTATACACGCCACCTATCGGGTCGGACAAAATAATTTCTTCTGTATCTTTGCCGCCCATAAATTCGCCAGCAGAAAACAAATCAATGCCAGTGACTTTGAGTTTGGTAGAGGTGACGGAACCCTGATAACGACCAATGCCAAAATTGGCTAAATGGGTCGCACATACTTTGGCCATTTCAAACAAAGGTGCCACTAAGCCGTACACCGTACCGCGATGATTGACGCATTCACCGACGGAATAAATCCTTGGATCGTAGGTTTGCATCGTGTCATTAACGATGATGCCCCGGTTGCAATAAATGCCTGCGGATTCTGCTAATGCGGTGTTGGGGCGAATCCCAACTGCCATCACAATCAACTGTGCAGGAATTTCTAGACCATCCGAGAAGCGAATCGCTTTAACGCGACCATGTTCGTCGCCGATAATCGCTTCTGTATTTTTTTCTAATAAGAAGTTAAGGCCGCGATCCTCTAATGATTTTCTCAGCATGCCACCGGCGACTGGGTCTAATTGTCTGTCCATCAACCAACCTGGCAAATGCACTACCGAGACATCCATGCCACGCAATTTCAGACCATTCGCCGCTTCTAATCCCAGCAAGCCGCCGCCGATCACGACCGCATGTTGATGCTGTGTCGCAGCCTCTATCATGGTGTTAGTGTCGTGGATGTCGCGATAGGCAATCACTCCTTTTAAATCTTTGCCTGGCACTGGCAACATAAATGGCGTAGAGCCAGTTGCCAGCAATAAGCGATCGTATTCGGTCTGGGTACCATCCTCGGCAATCACCAGACGTTTTACCCGGTCAATCTTGACGATCTTTTTACCCAGATACAGAGTGATATTGTTTTGCTCGTACCAGTCCACATCATTAAGCATGATGTCTTGTATAGTCTGTTCTCCTGCCAGAACGGGGGACAATAATATCCGGTTGTAATTAGCATACGGCTCTGCGCCGAACACCGTAATGTCATACAGATCAGGTGCGATCTTTAGTAATTCTTCTAAGGTGCGGACACCGGCCATGCCGTTGCCTACCATGACCAATTTAAGCTTTTTCATTTGTTACTCCTCAAATCACTGTCTGCCAGCGGACACGGAACATCTGTCTCTATGTCAGTTTTGTATTAGTTTTAAGCTGCATCTTTTGATGGATGCGATTGCCTGTGATACAAAAACTCCAGCACGGCACTGCGATATTCGGCGTACTGCGGATTTTGTGACAGCTCTACCCGTTCACGTGGCCGGTCTAATTTCACACTGAGAATTTCACCGATAGTCGCTGCCGGACCGTTGGTCATCATCACGATACGATCAGACAGCAAGACTGCCTCGTCCACATCATGCGTCACCATCACGACGGTGGATTGTGTCTTGGCGACAATCTTCAACAGCTCGTCTTGTAAGTGGGCGCGGGTGAGTGCATCGAGTGCGCCGAACGGTTCATCCATTAGCAAGACTTTGGGCTCAATAGCGAGGGCGCGGGCGATGCCGACACGTTGCTTCATCCCGCCGGAGATTTCATTTGGACGTTTTTTTTCTGCGTGGGTTAAACCAACCAGTGCCAGCGCTTGCATGGTGCGTTTTTGTAGCTTAGTTTTGTTTTCCGCTGCGCCAAAAACCCGCTCGACTGCCAGATAAATGTTTTCATAGCAGGTCAACCAAGGGAGCAAAGAATGGTTTTGAAATACCACACCGCGTTCTGGCGACGGGCCGGAAATTTCTCTGTGCGCACAAAGCAAAGTACCGGATGTGGCGACAGTTAAACCAGCAATCAAATTGAGCAAAGTGGATTTACCGCAACCAGAGTGACCAATCAGGGTAATAAATTCGCCTTTGCGGACTTTGAGATTAATATCACGCAGCGCATGGAAGCTACCCTTTTTGGTATTGAACATCATCTCGACTTGATTGACTTCAATATATTTTTGATCGCCCGCAGGGTCTTTAGATTGTTCTTCTATCGTGAGGAGTTCAGATGCGGTCATGACGATACCTCTTCATAAGTAAAAGCACGAGCAATAGCGACTAAAATTTGTTCCAAAACCAAACCCACTAAACCAATCACAACAATCGCGATGATGATGTGGGGAACGTTGAGATTATTCCATTCATCCCAGACCCAAAATCCGATACCGACGCCACCAGTCAACATCTCTGCTGCAACAATGACGAGCCAGGCAGTACCAATCGCAAGACGCACACCTGTCAACATATAGGGCAATACCGAAGGGAATAAAATCTTGGTGATAATCTTCCATTCAGATAAGTTAAGCACCCGCGCTACGTTCATATAATCTTGTGGTACTCGCTGTACGCCAATCGCGGTGTTGATAATCATCGGCCAGATGGAGCAGATAAAAATAGACCAGATTGCAGCAGGGTCAGCCGACTTAAATACCAGCAAACCGATAGGCAACCATGCCAAAGGTGAGACCGGTTTTAACAAGCTGATGATAGGATTAAACATGCCCGATAAAAACCGGAATCTGCCGATCATAAAACCTAGCGGAATGCCGACGACGGCTGCCAGACCAAAGCCTAGAGCGACGCGTTTGAGGGACGCATAAATATTCCAGCCTATGCCTTGATCGTTCGGTCCATTGCGATAAAACGGGTCTGAAAAAAGATGAATAGCCTCTTGCAAAGTAACCCAAGGGGATGGGAAGGAAGTCGTTTTAAATGCGATGATTTCCCACACCAGCACTAAAAAACCAATACCAAGTAATGGTGGCAAAACACTGAGAAAAAATGGCCGCATGGAGCGCTGTTTTGAGGCCTTCTTTTCAGACTTTTCTTTGCTCCCTGTATTTTCTATGCTCGGCATGGCGTTGACCTCTTTTACTTCATCAGCAAACTTTACGGTGGATACTTGCTCTACGTTTGTCGTATCGCTCACAACACCATTAACGCCCTGGACCAGTATGCTCATGACGACTCCTAAGCCTTAATCTTGAACGCTGCGGCATAGGCCGCTGGATTTTTCCCGTCCCATACTGTGCCGTCGATTAGCTTGCTACTACGCATCGCCTCTTTTGGCACACTGACTTTTGCCATCGCCGCAGCATCTTTATAAATATCGATACGATTCACTGCTTTGGCAACCTCCAGATAATCAGGATCAGTCTTAAGCAAACCCCAGCGTTTGTGCTGGGTCAGGAACCACATACCATCGGACAGATAAGGGAAATTGACCACGCCATCATTAAAGAATTTCATGTAGTTAGGATCGTCCCAGGTTTTGCCCAAACCATTTTGATAGCGACCTAAAATACGTTGATTGATCACGTCAACTGAGGTGTTGACATAAGACTTATCTGCGATGGTTTCTGCCATCTTATTTTTGTTGGTCAGCGAAGCATCGATCCAGCGACTCGCTTCTAAAATAGCGGCGGTCATTGCTCTGGCAGTATTCGGATTTTTTTGCACAAATTCAGCTGTGGTACCCAGCACTTTTTCTGGATGATCTTTCCAGATATCTTGTGTCGTTGCAGCAGTGATGCCAATACCATCGGCAATCGCGCGATGGTTCCATGGCTCGCCAACGCAATAGCCATCCATATTGCCAACACGCATATTGGCAACCATTTGCGGTGGCGGTACGGTGATGACTTTGGCGTCCTTCATAGGATTGATGCCATAGGTCGCTAGCCAGTAATACAACCACATCGCATGCGTACCGGTAGGGAAAGTCTGCGCGAAGGTGTATTCGCGTTTATCCATTTGCACTAGCTTGGCGAGGCCAGGACCATCGACTGCGCCTTTATCTGCCAGCTTTTTAAATAAGGTGATTGCCTGACCATTATTGTTTAAGGTCATGAGAACATTCATGTCTTTTTTGGTACCGCTGACACCCATTTGCACGCCATAAATCAAGCCATACAAACAATGCGCCGCATCAAGTTCGCCATTGACTAATTTGTCGCGTACGCTAGCCCAGGAGGATTCTTTGCTCGGTATGATTTTGATGCCGTATTTTTTATCAAAGCCCAGCACCGACGCCATGACCACCGAAGCGCAATCAGTCAGTGGAATGAAGCCAATACGGACCTCTTCTTTTTCTGGCTTGTCGGAACCTGCTGCCCACACACCACCGGTCGATAAACCCATCATGCTAGCTCCTGCAAGTAAGCTGGCACTTTGCACAACGCTACGACGCTTAAGATTGATTGCCTGATCATCGTGACCGCCTTCATTATTGTCGGAATGAGTTATTGCGTCGCTACTTGCTTGCTTAAATGTCTGCTTTCGTACCTGCTTCGGTGTTTCGTGATTCGACATAATTGTGCTCCAGCATAAAAAATCGGGACAAAAAAAAGGCGCCTGACCAGCAAACTCAAAAGAGCTGCATGGAAAGACACCTTTGTCTGATACGAACCGACCGCCGTTAGCCTGATTCGCAATTGCGCCATCGTTGGCGCTTGCTATTTCTAATGCAAATGCCGTGCCATGGTTTTTTTCAGGATTTTTCTACATTTAAAGCGTTTAAAATATTCTTTTACCAATAAAAATTGATTTACATTCGCTGACTGCACGTAAATGCGGCACTTAATTTGTGCAGCGCACTATTTTTGCACGCATCAAAATCAACCCAGAAGATCGGCGACATCCAACATACGCTGCGCCAGATCGACCAGTTTCAGGTTTTTTTCCATCGCTTGCTTACGCAGTTTTTGATACGCATCGTTCTCTGACAAATGGTAACGCTCCATTAGCAAACCTTTAGCACGTTCGATGGTTTTACGCTCTGCCAGTTTGGCCTTGGTATCCGATAGCTCGGAACGCAACTTTTGATCGGCATTGAAGCGCGCCATCGCAACATCCAGCACCGGCTTAATACGTTCGGCGTGCAAGCCAGCAACGACATAGGCAGAAACGCCCGCTTCCATCGCGGCCGCCATATTGGATTGATTGCCGTCCTCGGTGAACAAGACGATGGGTCTGGGCGCGTCGCGGGTCGCCAGCACCATATGTTCTAGCACATCACGCGAATCAGATTCAGCATCAATAATGATCATATCAGGCTGTAACTGCGCGATGCGATCTATCATGTAGAAATCGCCTGGAATAGAAGCGATGATGTTATAGCCAGCTTGCAATAAACCAATGCGCAAGGCTCGTGAGCGCGCCAACTGCGCCTGTACCTGCAGGTCTTGCTCATCCTCATGCAAGACGACCGTATTCACCACCACAATCTTGAGGCTGAGAGGTGTTACACCAGAATCTGGAGGCTTGCGGTTGGTCATCTGATCCTAGTGCTTACTGATAGTATTGCTGCTAGTCGCTATAATCCTGATCTTGCGCGAAATTGGCATGTTCTGTTGAACACACTTGTTGGGAACAGACATGCAAGAATCGCTCCACTCTGTTACAAATTACCAGAAAAAAATCTATGATCGTTCTTGGCATTGAATCTTCTTGTGACGAAACCGGTCTCGCTTTGTATGACACCGAGCACGGTTTATTGTCGCATGCCTTGCACTCACAAATTGCGATGCATCAAGAATACGGCGGTGTGGTGCCAGAGCTGGCATCGCGTGACCATATTCGCCGCGCCATTCCCTTATTAGAAGAGGTACTGAGTAATGCGCAGTTGTCACGTGACCAGATTGATGCGATTGCCTATACCCAGGGACCCGGTTTGGCCGGCGCTTTATTAGTAGGCGCATCGGTTGCTTGCGGACTTGGCCTAGCCTTGGATAAGCCAGTCTTAGGCATACATCATCTTGAAGGACATCTACTGTCGCCTCTATTGGCGAGCAAACCGCCAGCATTTCCATTTATTGCGTTATTGGTGTCCGGCGGTCATACACAATTGATGCGAGTCGATGGTGTAGGCCAGTATCAATTGTTAGGAGAAACGCTGGACGACGCAGCAGGCGAAGCTTTTGACAAATCTGCCAAACTGCTTGGCTTGACGTATCCGGGCGGTCCTGCGATTTCGCGTTTAGCCGAATCTGGCGATCCGCTGGCGTATAAGTTTCCACGTCCGATGCTGCACTCTAAAGATTTAAATTTCAGTTTTTCTGGCTTGAAGACAGCAGTACTAACGGTCGTCAAAAATCATCCGAACGCCATTAATGGACAGCTTGGCGACCAGGACAAGGCCAATATCGCCCGTGGCTTTGTCGATGCTTTGGTGGATGTACTGGTAGCAAAATGCGTCACTGCGATGAAAGAGCATGGGATGAAACGGCTGGTTATTGCCGGCGGCGTCGGTGCTAACTCACAGCTACGCAGCGCACTCAATGCTGCCGCACAGAAAAAACGATTTCAGGTTTTTTATCCAGAGCTGGAATTCTGTACTGACAACGGCGCGATGATCGCTTTTGCGGGTGCCATGAGGCTCAAAAAAAATCCTGCTCTGGCGCAGCGGGACTATAGTTTTAATGTACGGCCTCGATGGCCTTTGCATGAGCTGGCTGCGGCTTAATTCGGCCGGTTGCTACTCAATCCGCCGAATGTATAAAGCATAGCCTTACTCAAAAATGTTTATTTGTAGATACCACAACCGATGATGACGTTTTCGTATTTTTCGACATATATCGACTTAGATTCTATTTGTTTGCTGATAGGATTCAAGAATCGGTAGTCTTGCCATCCACTGCCCTTTTTCTTAGCGATCTCAATCCTGTCCTTAATGAAGGATTTTCCATCTTCGTCCTTGAGTTCTATCATGTCTTTACCGACCATTTTAGGATTCAAGTGCGCCAAATTTTTTCCCGCCATATCGTAGACGACGACATAGAGATCTTTATCTGAATACTGCCCATCACGCTTATTGATTTCTGCAACGGTGGCATCAACACTGGTTTTTTTCATCGCTGCAATCACCTTTTGCACCATCGCTTTTGCTTCTGTTGCAGTGCCATGCTCCGCAGCAGAGGCTGAGTTCAATAGTAGAAAAAAAGAGGCTGCAACTAAGGTGATTGTGGACGAAGCAAATTTCTTAATCATAGTATGTCTCCTGAATGAAAGAAAAAGCAAAAACTACAAATGGCTTAGGCTGCATTGTTAGTATGTCCTAGCTTTTTTATTATCAGACATATCAAGTGCAATGGCGAGGCAAACTTATTGTCACAGCACGGAGATGACACATCAACAATCAGGCTTTGAAGAAATTGTCGGTGGCGAGATAGGATCAGGTCTTTTTACTACCTAGGCGACTTTCTTTACCGTTAATCAAATTCAGGATATTTTGATAGTGACGGTACACCAATAAAGCGCTCATCACTACAACGGCAGCAAGTTTGATATTCAAGCCAAACATCAAGAAACAATAAAACGGTGCAAACACTGACGCAATTAAAGCCGCAAGGGACGAATACCGGAACGCAAACGCGATAATTACCCAGGTCGCCAAAGTCGCCAGCCCCAGCCAGGGATTTAGCGCCAGCAACACACCTAGTGCTGTCGCGACACCTTTGCCACCGACAAATTTAAAAAATACCGGCCAAAGGTGTCCGATAAAAACTGCGATTGCGACCAGCGCAACCGCGTTGTCATCTATTCCAAATGAAGGCCCCAGTTTAATCGCCAGCCAGACCGCTAACCACCCTTTAAATCCGTCGCCAAGTAAAGTCAAAATTGCCGCGGCCTTATTACCGCTGCGCAGCACATTAGTAGCACCGGGATTTTTTGATCCGTAAGTACGAGGATCAGCAAGGCCAAAAGCGTGACTGACGACCACCGCGAACGACACGGACCCGATAAGGTAAGCGGCAATCACCGCGAGCAAAGTAGGCATGCAATTCTTTCTTTTGTTCTATTTAAATTAAATATACTCAATACAGTATATTTTAACGTCCAATAATTATTTGAACAATATAGGGTATTTTTACTGATACTCCCCTAAATTAGTCAATACAGGCTTTAATCCTCTAACGCGCATTGCACAGAAATCGCCTGCAACAACTCCACCAATAACTGCGGTGCAATTCCCACCAGATACCCGCGCCGGCCGCCGTTGATATAAATTTTTTCCAGCGTCAATATACCCTGCTCTACATAGACAGGCATCTGCTTTTTTGTACCAAATGGAGAAGTGCCTCCGACCAGATAGCCTGAATGCTTTTGGGCAATCTCTGGCTTACAGGGCTCAACTGACTTGCAGCCGATCTGACGCGCCAGATTTTTGGTTGATACCTTGCAGTCGCCATGCATTAGCACAATCAAAGGCTTAGCGGCGTCGTCTTGCATGACTAAGGTTTTGACGACCGCGTGCTCATCAACACCCAGTTCGCGTGCAGATACGGCGGTACCGCCATGCTCCTCATAGGCATAGGGATGTTCAGAAAAAACCGCCTTATGTTTGCGCAGGAACTGCGTCGCCTGCGTCTCGGATACATGTTCTTTTTTTGCCAAAATAGTCTTTTTTAAGTGTGTTAAATATTGGCAATTATATCGCCTTGATTTTTTTATTAAGCACTTTTGCCATTCTTGCGCCACAAAGGAAGGTATAGGCCACGCACCAAAAAAGCTCATTTATTAAGCATTAACATCTGTGCAGATTGTTTTGATCAAGTTTTTTTATTCAAGCAAGAAATATTTTTTGTTACATCAAATAATTTCTAAATTACATAAATATTGTTTTGTTAACAAAAAAATAAAATTTAAATTTAAACGTTGATTTAATTAATTAATAATCATTAAAAATTAAAAATAATAGCCAATGTTACTGGTTTTTGTGTCTTAATCGCAACAAATTGTTACAGATAAATTACAAAAACTTACATAATAAGGAAAATTTTTTCAAGTGTTAAAAATTCTTGATTTGATTTTTTTCATGATTTTTACAAGAAAACTTAACGTATACAGGGCATATACAATTCTAGACAAACTACTATTTTATGTAGGAGCGTCGAAAAGTTTTACTTATTGACAACAACTAACAAGGAAAAATGATGATTTTCAATGAAAAAATCGGAGTCAGATCTGTGCGAGTTGCACTAACTACACTGGCCGCTGGCTCTATTGTGATATCAGGTTATGCTCGAGGGCAAACAGCAACAGAATCCGTACAAAAAATTGAGATCACTGGATCAAATATTAAACGTACTGAAAGCGAAACGTCGTCCCCCGTACAAATCGTTAGTCGTCAAGAAATCATTCAATCTGGTGCAAATACGGTTCGTGAAATTTTAGATAATTTGACATCGAACACTGGAGCTCTTAGTGACAAAGGCGGCAGCAACTCGTTTGCTGGAGGCGCATCTGGCGTTTCACTTCGTCAATTGGGCAAATCATCTACTTTGGTTTTGTTGAATAGCCGTCGTGTCTCTAACTACGGATTTGCAGATGGCGCGCAAGAAACGTTCGTTAATATCGATACAATTCCTGCTGCAGTGATTGATCGTATTGAAATTTTGAAAGATGGCGCATCTGCAATTTATGGCTCTGATGCTGTCGCCGGCGTTATCAACATCATCACAAAAAAAGAATTTAAGGGATTGCAATTCAATGCTGGAATACAACGAGCTGGTACAAATAATTCGACCGATAAGGAAAAAATCTTATCGATCACCGGTGGTCTTGGCGAACTAAACAAAGATGGCTTCAACATATTTGCTCACCTCGAGTTATTTCAACGTGATGCTTTCACGACTCGTTCAATATTAGATAAGGTCGATCCTTGGTTTGCCGCATATGTGAATCCAAACGTTGGAGTAAGATCAACTTACGCCTACCCAGGAAACTTCATCAAAACCTCTGGCAAAGGTATTACCGGTCCTGCGTCAGGTTGTACTCCTGAGAATATTGAGGGTGGTCTTTGCCGCTTCGACCAATGGGCTCGTGTTGAACAAAGTCCAGCTGCTGATCGAGTCAACTTACTCGCAAGTGGGCGATTAAATTTGTCAAACGATGTAACGGCATTTAGTGAAGTGCAGTACTCTAAAACAAAAACTACTTACAATAGTACGCCGCCAATCATGCAGTATACGGGTGCGGCATCGACTTGGTACAACGCAAAAACTGGCACAATTGCGCGATATACAGAACCTCTATTGCCTGCTAACAATCCGTTTAATCCGTTTGGCGCACCAGTTCAACTACGCTACCGCTATGCAGACGACGTCAGTATTTTCAAGAATGTAGCAGAAGCATCTCAGTATCGTGTCGTCGCTGGTTTAGAAGGAACTACATCTGGCTGGGATTGGAATGCGGCCATCGGAACTATGGGTTCTAAAGCCGAGATGAGACAACGTGGGCCCAAAAGTGTTAACGGCTACCTGAACGCTATCAATAGCGGTGAATACAAATTCGGTGGAACAAACAGCGCTGATTTACTACTCCGCATGTTCCCCTATGTCGGGTTTAACGGTGAATCAACTACGCATTTTGCTGATGCAAAAGCAACGCGTGAACTGATGAATCTTCCGGGGGGGGCCACTGGGTATCGCAGTTGGCGTCGATTTACGACGCGAAACATTTAAGCAACTTGCAACTGACAATATTCTAAACGCAGAAATTGTTGGTTTCGGCTCTACTGACATTTCAGGCAGTCGTACGCTCGGCGCCGCATTTGTTGAGTTAAACGCACCTATAACTAAACAACTGGAGGCAAGCTTTGCTTTGCGCGCAGATAAAGCATCTACCGCAGAGGCTTCGCTAGTTCCTAAATTTGGCTTAAGCTATAAAGTATCTGATTCATTGCTATTGCGCGGTACTGCAGCAGAGGGTTTCCGGGCACCTAACTTACCAGAAACTGGAAAAGGATATGTATCTGCTTTTCAAAATAGTCTGAATGATCCAAAACGTTGTGCGACAGCTACCCAACTCTATAACGTACTGAAAACAGGTAATGCCATTGATGTATCCGATGGCTTACGCATTCGTGATTCAGGCTGCTCTGCAAGCGCTGGCTTGTTGATAGTACCCAATAAAGATTTGGAAGCAGAAAAGTCAAAGAGCTATACACTTGGCTTTGTGTTTGAACCGAACAAGCATTTCAACATTGCAATTGACTATTTCAATATAAAGCGCCGCAATGAAATTGGTACAAAATCCATTGATCAGGTTTTAGCTCAAGAAGATAAGCTTCCAGGTAGTGTTGGTCGCAACGCTGTGAGTGCCGATGACCTGGCAGCATCAGACCGCGCAAAGCAATTGTCTGGAAAAGATATTCAGTTCACAACTGGAACTTTGTCTGTGATCAAATCTCGATATGAAAATCTGAATAAAACTCGCGTATCTGGTATTGATCTTGACATGTCCACCCGATGGGATTTAGGGAGTAATAAATTAATGGTTGGTATGGAGGCCACTTATAATTTGGACTACCGTGGCTGGGATGAAAACGTTAATGACTATACTGAAAATTTAGTTGGTAATTACGAAAATTATCGTTTTGTAGGAGTAGGAAAAATATCGCTAGAAAGCGGCAATTGGGTAACTGGCACTCGCATAAAATACGCTAGTGCTACTTCACTTAACGACAATAAATATGACAGCAACAACTCCATACAAGGCTGTGAAGATCGAGGCATTCCAGCAACTGATTGCGGTCTAGGCGCAGACACAACGGTAGATTTCTCGTTGCAATATAAGGGTTTCAAAAACCAGTCGATTGTATTAAACGTGGGTAATCTTTTCAAACGTCATGCCATCACTAATGTACGTTTAACTAACCCGCCACTTCGTGATCGCGTTTTAAAACTGAGTTACGAATATAGATTTTAACTACGGCAAAATTAATATCGAAAACTGGCATCTGGCGAATTATCTAAAACTTTATTTAGATGCTTATCTCATACTTCTGATTTGAAAAATATAAAAGCTGAATTAAACGGCTCATTCATATTTTTGAATGGGCCGATTTTATTGGTATATTGAATCTAAAACGACACGGAATTCAAAATCTTGCTCAGTTTAAAATCTATAAACACTAACCCCGTGGATGATGCAAAGCATGCAGCTTTTTCAAACGCTCTTTCGCTACATGCGTATAAATTTGGGTAGTTGAGATATCCGAATGCCCTAGCAGTAATTGTACAACCCTCAAATCGGCGCCATGGTTGAGCAGATGGGTGGCGAACGCGTGACGTAAAGTGTGTGGGGATAAGGGTACCAGTATGCCCGCTTGCGCTGCGTATTTTTTTATCAGTATCCAAAACATCTGGCGTGTCATTGCGCCACCGCGGGCGGTGACGAACAACGCATCGTCTACTTGCCCGTTAAGGATTTGGGCTCTGGCTTCGCTGAGGTAACGCTCTATCCACATTCTGGCGACTTCTCCAAACGGCACTAATCTGGTTTTATTGCCCTTGCCGGTGATGCGCAATACGCCGTCATTTAAGCTCACCTCGATAGACCGTAAAGACACTAGTTCTGTCACGCGCAAACCACAGGCATATAAGACTTCCAGCATCGTACGATCGCGCAAACCATAGGTGGTGCTATCGTCTGGCGCTTGCAACAACGCAACTACCTGTGCCTCGCTTAAAGTATGTGGCAAACGGGTCGCTTGCTTAGCCGATTTCAGACGGGTACAGGGATTCGTGCTGACTAGATTTTGGCGAAACGCAAGTTGATAAAAACGTTTCAGAACAGTAACTCGGCGGTTGGCAGAAGTCGCCTTCGACACTATGTATTTTTGCGCGACATAGCTTGAAATATGATTGTCGTCTGCCTGATACAAATGCTTTTGATGCTTACTGTATAACCACTCGGCAAAAAAACGCAGATCGCGTCGATAGGCTTCTAAAGAATTTTTTGCGAGACCATCTTCCAACCAGAGAGTATCGCAAAACTGATCAATTTGTTCTTGTATTTGTGCAGGCAAAACGATAGCAACCGGGGGTTCAGTGGCCGATTTAACTTTTACCGTTCTCACTTCCACAAAGTCTCCTGAATTGATTTGGTAAACGTATCTGACACGCCTTCATGTGCCAGCAACCAGCGCTTTACACCTAGATGGAATCCTGTCTCATCATCATGGTGTGCAAAGCCTCCCAAACCACCTGCGGCAGTCACCCGATGGCATGGAATAATCAAAGGATACCAGTTTGCACCGCAAGCTTGTCCGACGGCGCGCGGTACTGATTGGATATGCTTCGCAATCTGGCCATAAGTTCTGACCTCGCCACGAGGAATACTTGCGATTGCTTGCCAGACCTTGGTCTGAAACAGGCTACCAACAGGTTTTAGGGGAAGATTAAATTTAAAATCGGCTTGCGCAAAATAACGGGTAATTTGCTGTGCGGCTTTATCTGCGATCTTATCGGTCGCCGATTTTTCTGAGAAGCGAGGAGGGAGATAGACCAATTCGCTGATCAACTGCGACTCGGTGCGAATACCGATTGCACCGAACGGGGCGTGCACAATAGCGGAGAATAATCCGGTTTCTCTGTCGTCTTGCATCGTAATCCCTGGCAAAGAATAAACAAAAAGAAAAACAATTAGAACAAAGAAAAAAGGCGCATCTGGGATGCGCCTTTAAAACATCTTTCGCGTTTCGGGCTGTTTAGCGCTAGCTCACTCTTTTAGCACTCAGCTTGTAGTAAAACGCGTGTCTCCTCAGTGTGTACGGCATGAATACCGTTTTTTGCACTACCGCCTTGTAAATTCGTTCTCTTTATTTTCTTTGATAACTTTTGATCTGCCAAGAATATAGCACTTAACACACTGGCTTTCAAACCAAAATCGTATAAAATTCGCACAAAATCGGGGCGTTGTTGCATATAAGTATAAATACTGAGATTGACTTTAAAATCTACTGGACAATACAAACTTCTTCAAATAAAAAAAGACAGTGCCCATATTTAGATTTGAAAAAACCATTTTTTTCCATTTTTTATTAGAATCCAATCGAAAATCGGAAGGGAAAATTTGATCCCCTATAGTAAAAAATTATAAATATCGTCTACAAAATAAAAGCTGTTTGTAGGCTACGGCACTCAGTTAAAAGCGCTATTTTGGTGATTTTTCCGCATCATAAAGATACAAATGCTATTTGACACCTGTCATAGAGACTTTACGAATAGACTCGATCAACTCTTTACCAATGCGTACTTCCATCTCCGTCTGCACTGGCAATAAAGCCTTACGCCATTCAGCTTTTTCTTGCGGTGTAAGCTCATAAATCGTGGTTTTCCCTGACTTTCTGATCGCGTCAATTGCGCGTCCGTTTTCTTGATCCGCAATCGCGTTGGCATAAGACGTTGCCGTCTTCATCGCTGCTTCTAGCTGGCTACGTATATCCACTGGCAAACTGTCCCAGAATTTTTTATTCACAATGACCGCATAGCCAAGGTAGCCGTGGTTTGATATGGTCATGTACTTTTGTACTTCGTGCATTTTTTGTGTGTACATATTGGATGGTGGATTCTCTGTTCCATCCACGACACCATTTTGTAAAGCTTGATATACCTCGGAAAAAGCTAATACTTGTGGGCTAGCACCGAGAGCACGCATTTGCGCATCTAATACTTTAGAGGACTGAATACGCATTCTCAATCCTTTAAAATCAGCAGGCATATGTAACGGCCTGTTAGCGGACATCACTTTAAATCCGTTATCCCAAAAAGCTAATCCTGTAATTCCTTTTGGCTCTAATTTTTGCATCAGCGCTTTACCAATCGGTCCTTCAGTAACCTGATACAGAGCATCTTTAAACGGAAAAATATAGGGCAAATCAAATACCTCAAACTCTTTAACCCCCAGAGGGGCAAACTTTGCCAGAGATGGCGCCAGCATCTGCACAGCACCGAGTTGGAGCGCCTCTAATTCTTCTTTATCCTTATACAAAGTACTATTGGGATACAGTTCCACTCTGACACGACCATGCGTATTTTTTTCTGCCAGTTCTTTAAAGCGCTCAGCAGCCTTACCTTTTGGAGTGTCACTAGCAACCACATGACTAAACTTGATAACGATAGGTGCTTGTGCAAACGCAGTGCTAATGAGGACAGACGGCAGACAGCAAGCAGCCGCCATTACCACGATGTACAGCCGCGATTTGAATTTCATACCGGTCTCCAGATGTATTGGTATAACTTTTTTGTTCTTTGATTATTCGGGGGCTGCATTGTTTCTACAAGTGTGGATAACCACAGTTGAGCTGAGACGAAACGATACATCAATCATGCTCATACCAATCAAAGAATTCATTAAACTAGCACCACTATGATGACTTTTGTTAAATCTAAAACTTGGCCTAACCAGAAATGGCGTTGGCTCTTACCCATTTTACTGGTTAGTCTATTTGTTACCACATTGATATGGCTGCCATTGCAAGCGCAAAAGATGGAGACCAATGAACGCCAGGAACAATTGATTGCGGATACGCTGTGGGTTGAGCAAGCAATCCAGTTTCAGTTCTTACGTAACGACGATTTACTGCGGCAAATAGGCGCTGAGATAGGCACAAAAAAATTAGTTCCGTTAGCCGCATTAGATCGGTTCAACTCCATACTAAAAAGCAATCACGAAATCCAGCGCATTGATTTGTTTGCCAACAATAATGCCATCATTACATCGACATCAGGGTATCCACTGCCTAATACAGATAACTTATTCCCAAAGCGCGCGCATATCAGTGCCGGAAATTCTATCCCCCCGGTAAATATCGATCAGAAAACTCGCTGTATGCAACCTCTACTCGACCAGAATAAAAAAAATACGTATTTACTGAGCTGTCAGATCCCGCTAGTAAGCGACCGCCAGTACGCGGGCAGCATCATTGTTACTTATTATTTATCAGGTATTTTGGAAGAGATGGTGCCCTGGTGGTTCGCACAGGATAATGAAATTTCGTTAATTGATCTTGACGAAAAAGTTTATGCAAAACGTGCAGCAGGGGGCTCCAGCAAAAACGTTTACACCCATAATCGCCCGTTAGATTTACCAAACGTGACACTGATTTTGCGTACTAATAGTAATAAGAGTGAACCTAAATTACTCTCTAATTTATTGGTGCTGTCCGTCATATTATTGTCGTTTGGACTGATCTGGAGTTTGCTGGCGCTATGGCGTGACATTAATCGTCGGCTGGCGGCAGAAGATGCTTTGCGCCAGCAAGTCGCATTCAGAACCGCGATGGAAAATTCTCTGATTACCGGTTTGCGCGCGCGCGATATGGAGGGCCGGCTTACTTACGTCAATCCTGCATTTTGTAAAATGGTGGAACATCCTGCAGAAGACATCGTCGGCAGATTGCCACCGATGCCGTATTGGGCACCAGAAGCGTTTGAAGAATATCGCCATCGTTTTACTCAATTGCTGGCAGGTACGGTGCCGTCAGAAGGGTTTGAAACGATTTATCAACGTGCTAGTGGTGAGCGTTTTCCCGTGCTGATTTACGAGTCTCGGCTAGTGGATGAGAACGGTGTGCAAACCGGTTGGATGAGTTCTATTCTCGATATTTCTGAACTCAAACGCGCTCAGGAACTGACACGGCAACAGCAAGAGATGCTACACGCCAGTGCTCGCTTAGCTACTATGGGTGAAATCGCATCGATCCTTGCGCACGAGCTGAATCAGCCATTGGCAGCAATCTCCAGCTATACCACGGGCGCTATCAATTTGCTGCAATCATCACAAGAGAATAATCAAGATAATCCGCAAACAAACTCAACGACACCTGATCAGACGCCACTGCAATCATTGCTCTTAAGCGCGTTAGAAAAAGCCAACGCGCAGGCGCAACGTGCAGGACACATCATCCATAGCGTGCACGATTTTGTGAAGAAACGAGAATCCAGCCGCGAGCCGGTCAGTATTGCCGCGCTGTTGCAAAGCGTGATGCCATTGGTGGAATTGCAAGCGCAAGCCTCGTATGTCAACATTCAGTACACCATCGCGGAGCCCTTGCCGATGGTGCAAGCGGATCGGATTTTGCTAGAGCAGGTCATACTCAATCTGACGCGTAATGCCATTGAGGCGATGGAGCATTCG
Organism: Undibacterium sp. GrIS 1.2; assembly: GCF_040544435.1. NCBI lineage: Bacteria > Pseudomonadati > Pseudomonadota > Betaproteobacteria > Burkholderiales > Oxalobacteraceae > Undibacterium > Undibacterium sp. GrIS 1.2. The sequence goes on along the minus strand of NZ_JBEONP010000026.1, from coordinate 26,068 downwards.
CCACCTGAGCGCAGTATTTTGCGGATCGTCGCGCGGACAGAACATGGCAATGACAAGCAGGATGTCAGCACTACCGATGTCACGAATCACGTCACGAGTCACAGCACGAATCACAGCACGAATCACGTCACTCCGGGTCACTATATTGCGGTAGAAGTGATCGATCAGGGTCATGGTATTTCTGCCGAAGTGGCGGCACAATTATTTTCACCATTTTTCTCTACCAAGCCTAGCGGCATGGGCATGGGCTTAAAAATCTGCCGTACCGCGATCGAATTCCACGGCGGCGTGCTTAGCCATCATGACAATCCCGCTGGTGGTACTATCTTTAGATTTTTATTGCCCATTTAAAGAGAGCGTTCACGCTCCTCAATCGTCTACTGGAGACTGCATGCTTCATATTATCGATGACGAAGAAGTCATCAGAGATGCCCTGTCATGGTTAGCCCGCTCCAGAAATATTGTGGCGACCAGCTACGACAGTGCAGAAAAATTCTTGGCAGCGCTGGATCATCCTCTGCAATACGATCCGCAAGGCGACTGCATCTTGCTTGATGTGCGTATGCCGGGCATCAGTGGTACAACCTTATTTGACATGCTGACCGTTCGCCAAGTGACCCGGCGCTTACCCGTCATATTTTTGACTGGGCACGGTGATGTACCAATGGCGGTCGATACGCTGAAACGCGGTGCCTTCGATTTTTTTGAAAAGCCATTTAACGATAATAAGTTAATGGACAGAGTGCAGGGAGCTTTGGCGCAATCAAGAGAAGCCATCGCAGAGGCCGCCGTGCACGAACGCCTGGCAAGACTGTCCGCGCGCGAACGTGAAGTCCTGGATTTGATCTTGCTCGGAAAAATGAATAAAGTGATCGCCGACCAGTTAGGCATCAGCATGCGTACAGTCGAAGTCCACCGGGCGCATATTTTTGACAAGATGCAAGTCAAAACCGCAGTTGAATTGGCCGGCTTACTAAAATAAGCGACGCTCTTAATTGTAAAATAAGGGGAGTATGTTTAATTTTAGCCTTATTGACCAGCGATTACCTGGACAACTAAAAATACACCATACCAGTATATAATAAACAGTCTTTAAGACTTACTTACTATGAACTGGCTCAGAACTGACTGCAAGCTAACTACCAACGTCAGTAGCGTCAGCAGACACAAACGCAATTCCATGCTGATGCAAAGCCCAGCGGACATGCTCTCTGACCATATCAGACGGGTGCGTCAAGCGTGCTTGCAAGGCACTGACGATGGTCTTATCGCCACGTAAAGAACTGGCAGCATTACCCAAACCCACGGCCAGATTACGCAACCAGCGCTCATGTCCAATACGGCGGATCGCACTACCCTCCAAGTAGCGCATAAACTGCGGCTCAGTCCAGGCAAACAAGCTCACCATGCTGGCGCTATCCAGACCATTTCTCACCTCAAAATCATCCACACTCGCCTTTTGAGCAAACTTATTCCACGGACAAAATAGCTGGCAGTCGTCGCAACCATAGACACGATTACCGATCAGCGGGCGCAATTCCACTGGAATACTACCGTGCAGTTCTATCGTCAAATAAGAGATACAACGGCGGGCATCTAAATCATATGGCGCGATAATCGCCTGGGTCGGACAAACGCTGATGCACGAGCTACATTGCCCGCAATGGTCGCTGATCGGCGCATCCACCGGCAAGGGAATATCTACCAAAATCTCTCCCAGAAAAAACATCGATCCGGCTTCCCGACTCAATAGTAAAGTGTGTTTTCCACGCCAGCCTATACCTGCTTTTTCTGCCAGAGCCACTTCCATCACGGGAGCAGAATCAGTAAACACGCGATAACCCAATGCCCCGATACTGGCTTCAATCCGCTCCGCCAATTGCTGCAAACGATTACGCAATACTTTGTGATAATCACGGCCACGGGCATAGACAGAAATGACGGCGGTATCAGCACCATGGGATTTTTCTTTGACGCGCCAATCGCCGTCACCACTTTTGGGCAAATAATTCATGCGAGCAGAAATCACCCGCACCGTACCCGGCACCAACTCAGCCGGACGAGCGCGCTTCATGCCGTGCGATGCCATATACGCCATCTGCCCGTGATAACCGGCATCCAGCCATGCTTGCAAACCCGGCTCGGCCTGCGACAAATCAACGTCGGCGATCCCCAACTCGGCAAAGCCCAGCTCTTTGCCCCAAGCTTTGATCTGATCTGCCAATGCAGACAAATCGGCTAAATCATGCATACGGAGATCCGGCGCGGTATGATGGCGACTGCGCTGATGGTGACTGCGCTAATGGCAAATACAATGCGAGCCTGAGATAATGATGGCAAGCAGCAAAGCCATCTGAATTAGAACTTACGCAAAATTGTCCCAGCAAGGCGTAGCGACGACACCAACACTCTAGTACGCCTAGCCGCTGCAAAGTAGTTAGGGCAGCTTTGCGCAAGTCCTGTGAATTGAAGAATTGAAATTTCATGTTTAGTCTTACAGCAAATGTCTCATTATAAAACGACCCTCGCGGATGAAGCGGCCACACAAGCTCTGGGCAAACGTCTGGCATTGCACCTGCAAGCCGGACTGAGTATTTATTTACACGGTGATCTGGGTGCAGGTAAAACCGCCCTGACCCGCGCCATGCTGCATGCAGCAGGACATCAGGGCCATGTCAAAAGTCCCACCTATAACCTGGTCGAAACTTACACCGTGCAATTGCATGGGCAAGCGGTGAATATTCTGCATTTTGATCTGTATCGGATGACTAGCCCAGAAGAATTTTTAGAAGCTGGCTTCCGCGAAGAATTCAATGACAGCACAATTTGTATAGTCGAATGGCCAGAAAAAGCCGATGGTATCTTGCCACCCGCCGATTTGAACATCTTTTTAAGCGTCGCAGGCGAGGGGCGTAAGGTAGAATTGCAAGCCTTGTCTGACAAAGGTAATGCATGTTTAGCAAAATTGAATTTCGCTCCCAATCTGTAAGCCAAAATGAGGCTTCAGTAGACGCAGCTGAGGTTATAACTAAAGGCGTAAAAACCCGGCGCACCTTCCTCAAGGCGGGGAGCACGCTACTCATTTCCATCACTGTTCCCAGTCTTATCCCGAATATTGCGCAGGCGGCCCAAATTTTGGCAGTACGCGTCTGGCCCGCTGACGACTATACCCGCGTCACGCTGGAAAATGACAGCGACTTAAAGACTAGCCATTTCATCGTCAAAAATCCAGAGCGTCTGGTCGTAGACATTGAAGGGATAGAACTGAACCCTACTCTCAAAGAATTAGTCGCAAAAATTCAATCTAACGACCCCTACATCAAACAAGTACGGGTAGGACAAAATCGCCCGAATGTCGTCAGGCTGGTGTTTGATCTGAAAGAAGAAGTCAATCCACAAGTATTTACGTTACAGCCAGTCGGCAATTACAAACATCGCTTAGTGTTTGATCTGTACCCATCCAACCCGCCCGATCCTATCGCTGTGATGATAGAAAAGGGCAACTGGAATACTGAACTACCAAAAGATCTGACTCCATCTAAACCCGATAGCCCGGGATTGAAACCCGAAATCAAGCCCGAATTAAAGTTTGGGAATAAACTAGAAAATAAACCTGATCCGGCAAACTCCGAGACAAATAAAGCACCAGAAAAAATTTCCGGCCTAACCCGTATGATCACGATCGCAATTGATCCAGGTCATGGTGGCGAGGACCCCGGTGCGATCGGGCGTGGCGGCAGCCGGGAAAAAGATGTCGTACTGTCGATTGCTAAGCGTTTAAAGGCCAAAATTGAGCAGCAACCCAATATGCGCGTGATGCTGACACGCGATGCGGATTTTTTTGTGCCGCTGAATATGCGGGTACAAAAAGCCCGGGCGGTGCAGGCCGATTTATTTATGTCGGTACATGCAGATGCGTTTGTTAATTCCAGCGCGCGCGGCTCTTCCGTATTTGCGCTATCAGAAAAAGGAGCCAGCTCCACTGCGGCACGCTGGATGGCAAACAAAGAAAATTCGGCAGATCTGATTGGCGGCGTGAATATTAAAACTCATGACAGACAACTGGCCAGCGTCTTATTGGACTTATCCACGACGGCGCAAATCAACGACAGCCTAAAGTTGGGTAAAGTCGTTCTGAATGAGATCAAAGGCATTAACGACTTACACAAAGGCTCGGTCGAACAGGCGGGCTTTGCGGTACTCAAAGCACCAGACATCCCCAGTATTCTGATCGAGACAGCATTTATCTCCAATCCGGAAGAAGAAGCTAAACTGACCGACGATGCTTATCAGGATCAAATGGCAGATGCGATTGTCAAAGGGATAAAAAAGTATTTTGCTAAGAACCCGCCGCTGGCGAAGAACAGATTGACTTAGTGTTGGATTAGTTTTAAACGTCAGACTGAATTTAAGCTGAAGAAATTTAAGCTGAAGAATCGTCGCTAACGGCAAGGATTTCAGCGTCTGAATCACAGCCAATACCGGATGCAATCCAGCGTCGTATTACTCGCTGGATTATTTTTTCTGCCTCCGTTTGCCAACTCAGCGGTACGCATTTTAAAACGTATCTCAGCCAACGCAAATAATCCCTTGGCTGCACCAGCAAACCGCAGCGATAAATTTTCTCAGTATCTTGCCACTGCAAAGCACGGCAAGCACCGTGCCGCTGCCATAAAAAAACCCTGGCCACTGGACAGGGTTCTGCTGTACAACACACACCACAACCATTACAAACTTGACCCAGCGCCGGCTTAACCGGCGCTTGCTGCTTAAGCCAAATAGTGTGCTGCGCTTTATTCATTCACTTTAGCCGAGGTCAACTTAGCTAGCCACTGAGAAATCACTTTTTCAAAAATCGCTTACCTAATTTCCAAAGAGCACCCAAAACAATAGGGAAAACAGCCGCACCAACACCGATTAATACAATCAAATTAAGGTGGTCACGGACAAAAGGAATATTCCCAAAAAAGTAACCGCTCAACACCACCGAGAATACCCAAAACAAAGCACCGATGACGTTGTATATCTGAAATGTTCTATGCGTCATGTCCGACACACCCGCCACAAATGGCGCAAACGTACGCACTAAGGGGATAAAGCGCGCCAGCACTACTGTTTTACCGCCATGCTTTTCATAAAATTCATGCGTTTTTTTGATGGCATTTCTATCTATCCACCGGAAATCTCGCTCTAACACTTTATGGCCGATTAAACTACCTATCCAATAATTTAAAGAGTTGCCACTAATCGATGCCGTGATGAGCAACACCATCAATAGCGCCAGATCCATGTCCCCGCGAGCGCAGAATGTGCCGGCAATAAACAAGAGCGAGTCGCCTGGCAAAAATGGAAAAATAACGAAGGCAGTTTCACAGAAAATGATCGCAAATAAAACCACATACACCAAGGTGCCATATTGCGCGATAAACAATCCTAATGATTTATCGACATGCAAAATCATGTCTAACAACTTTACAAAATCCATAAGTCTCCCGGGTAGAGGCGCAATCATACACCAACAGATCGCAGAATCTAGTACTTAGCACAGGTATAATCTGCGGATGAACGCGACACCAAATATATCCCCTGCATCCCCCTCACCCCGCCCTATTTTGGCGCTACCCGATCAACTGATATCGCAAATCGCTGCGGGTGAAGTTGTGGAGCGGCCATCGGCTGTGGTCAAAGAATTACTAGAAAACGCTCTGGATGCCGGCTCTACCAGCGTCCAGATCCGCTTAGAGGAAGGCGGCGTCAAACGGATAGCGATTAGCGACAATGGACGCGGGATTCCTGCCGACCAATTGCCACTTGCAGTAGCACGCCATGCCACCTCAAAAATTGCCTCGTTAACCGATCTGGAGAATGTGGCAACCCTGGGTTTTCGCGGTGAGGCACTTGCCTCGATTGCCTCGGTCGCCTTGTTGACATTAACGACTCGCACAGCAGAAGCGCCGCATGCCTGGCAAATTGAGAATGGCAAAATCTCACCCGCGTCTGGCGCGCAAGGGACGACTGTGGATGTGCAGGATTTGTATTACAACACGCCCGCACGCCGTAAGTTTCTTAAATCAGAACAGACAGAATTTGGTCATTGCGCCGAGATCGTCCGCAGAATTGCGCTGGCGCGTCCCGATGTGACATTTTCACTGTCGCATAATGGCAAAGCCGTTGATCACTGGAACATCAGCGCGATTGATAAACGCAGTGCCCATATTCTTGGCGACGCTTTCGCCAATGCCCGGCTGGCACTGGATGAGAGCGCAGGCCCTTTGCGCCTGCACGGCTTTGCAGGTCTGCCGACAGCTTCCAAAGCCAGAGCTGATGCCCAATATTTTTATGTCAATGGCCGCTTTGTCCGCGATAAATTATTAACCCATGCAGTACGCGCTGCGTATCAGGATGTATTGCACGGAGACCGCTACCCGTCTTATGTATTAGCGTTAGATTTAGACCCTGCACTTGTCGATGTCAACGTACACCCATCCAAAATTGAAGTCCGCTTCCGCGATGGCCGTGCTGTACATCAGTTTGTATTCCATGCTGTTAGTCGTGCATTGGCACAAACTTCGGCAACATCGTTTGGCACAGTGCCCGCCCCTGCCACTGCAATGGGATCAACTAATAACGGTAGCGGAAAAATCCCCTGGACGAGTGGCGAGCAAACATCATTTAGCCAACAATTTAGTCAGGAATTCAGCGCTAAGCCAAGAGAATTTAGTGGCTACGCTTTTGAGCCACAAAACAATCCGCAAGGCGGCGTTGCACAGACGACGCAAAGCTATGGGGCGCTGTTTGCACGCGATCTCAATCCTATGGGCGATGCGCTCACGCAGACAAACACTGCCAGCTTTGCGGGCAGCGAGTTACCCAATGATGAGCATCCGTTAGGCTTCGCACTGGCGCAGCTACATGGTGTTTATGTGCTGGCACAAAATAGCAAGGGTCTGGTGCTGGTGGATATGCATGCAGCACATGAGCGCATTTTGTACGAACAACTAAAAAATGCGCTGGATGAAAACAGTATGCCAGTACAACCGTTGCTCATCCCTATTACTTTTTATGCCGACGGGATTGAAGTCGGCACGGTGGAAGAGCATCAGGCGGTTTTACAATCATTGGGATTTGATATCGCCGCCATCTCGCCAACTACACTAGCGGTACGTGCTGTGCCAGCGCTACTCAAGAATGCTGACGCGCAATCACTGGCACGCGATGTATTACGTGAAGTCAGAGAATTTGGCGGATCACGAGTGCTAATTGACCGTCGCAACGAATTGCTCGGCACTCTGGCCTGCCACACCGCCGTGCGCGCCAATCGTAATCTGACGGTGATAGAAATGAATGCACTGCTACGCCAGATGGAACTCACTGAACGCGCCGATCAATGCAACCATGGTCGTCCAACCTGGGTACAGATGGGCTTGAATGACCTCGACAAAATGTTTTTGCGCGGTCAATAAAAAATGAACATAAGTTGAAAAATAAATTGAATAAAATAAATTGAATACCCGCCCCAAAGTCATCGCCATCATGGGCCCAACTGCGTCTGGCAAAACTGCCGCCGCGCTGGAAATCGCACGCCATATTCCATCAGAAATTATCTCCGTCGATTCCGCATTGGTATTCCGCGAAATGGATATCGGTACAGCAAAACCAAGCGCAGCAGAACTCGCCTCCGTACCGCATCACCTGATCAACATCATCGATCCCAGCGAAGCCTATTCGGTCGCCCAATTTTTAACCGATACCAAACGTTTAGTAGAAGATATCCACGCCCGAGGCAAATTACCGCTGCTAGTTGGCGGCACCATGATGTACTTCAAAGCACTGGTCAACGGCCTGGATGATCTGCCCGCGGCAAACCCGGCAATCCGAGCAGAACTGGATGCCGAAGCTGCACGCGACGGCACACCCGCATTGCACGCACGGCTCGCCGCACTAGACCCGATTACCGCCGCCCGATTAAAACCAAACGATACACAACGCATCCAACGCGCATTAGAAATCATCGCACTGACCGGCCAGGCAATGTCCTCATTACTAGCGCTACAACCCAAAAGCGAAATGCCATTTGACATGCTATCGCTGTCGCTAGAACCATCCGACCGGGCGGTTTTACATCAACGTATCGCCCGACGTTTCGACATCATACTGGAGCAAGGCTTTTTGGACGAAGTCCGCGCACTACGCCAGCGCGGCGACCTCAACCCAGACATGACATCCATGCGCTGCGTAGGTTACCGCCAAGCCTGGGAACATCTGGACGGCATCATCGACTACCCAGAACTACACGAACGCGGCATCATCGCCACCCGCCAGTTAGCCAAGCGCCAACTCACCTGGTTAAGGTCAATTCCAGAACGCATTGTGATTGATTGTCTAGGACAAAATCCGACAGCAGCCATACTAGAGCAAGCAATTTCTTATCAAAATTCCTAATCTAAAAAGCAAAACAGCCATCGCAACAGCGGAAAATCAGATTTTAATATTGACACCCCCAAGTCGAAATGGCATAATTTCGGGCTTCTTGGTGATATAGCTCAGTTGGTTAGAGCACAGCACTCATAATGCTGGGGTCGGTGGTTCAAGTCCACCTATCACCACCAGAATTCAAGGGCTTACAGCGATGTAAGCCCTTTTTGGTTCTAGGACTGTGCCGAATTTGTGCCGCTGAGCAAATCATCAACAACACGTGCATGCATTGTGAACTGCTCAGGAGCCAAATGTGCATACCGCCGCACCATCTCCGGTGACTCCCACGCCCCCATTTCCTGTATCACGTTAAGCGGAACACCTTGCTGGGTAAGCCAACTTGCCCAAGTGTGCCGCAAATCATGCCAGCGAAAATTATCAATTCCTGCACGTTTTAGAGCTGTACGCCACGCCTTAGTATTCACTTGAGTAATTGACTTTCCCTTATAAGTGAACACCGCTGTTGCGTGTTTACCAATTTGCTTAGTCAATACCTCAAGTGCCGTAGCGTTCAATGTGACATGAATCGGCTTTCCCCCTTTAGCCTGATCGCCATGAATCCACGCTACCCGCCGCGCAATATCCACCTGCGACCATTCCAACTTGGTGACGTTCGCTTTTCTTAGTCCCGTCGCCAGAGAAAACTTTGTCATATCTGCCAAGTGCTCAGGCAATTCATTCAAAAGTATGTTTGCCTGAACAGGAGTCAAATAGCGAATCCTCGTTTTCTGCACACGATATAGCTTAATAACTGGAGGTTTATCGATCCACTCCCAATCAAATGCTGCTTTACGTAAGATTGCTCGAACTAACGCAAGGAAACGATTTGCTGTTGAGGGACTTGTTTCCTTCGCCTTTATTTCCGCCACCTGTGCGATTAGATCCCGCGTCATATCGTCAAGCAACTTGCCTCTAAAATGTCGCTGGAACCAAGTAATTCTTGAAACGTCGTCAAGATGCGACTTCTTATACTGAGTCTCCATCAACCATTTGTAAGCAGCATCATCCCAAGTACGCTTTGGTTTATCCCCAAGGTTTTGGACTCGCCACGATTCCGCTTTTAGCTTGTCGTGCAGTTCTTGCGCCTCAGTCTTACTTTTTGTTGCAGCAGAGCGTCTAATTCGCTCTCCTGACGTCGTGGTAAAGTCGATCCACCACGTATTACCGCGTTTAATAAGTGACATTGTTCTTTCTCCTTTGTCGGGGTCACTTGCAACGCTTGCCGTGGATAAGCATAGTGTGAACGCACATATTCGGCAAGATCGTTTTCAAGGAATACCCATGATTTCCCTGGCTTAGCCCCAGGCAAATAGCCCAACTTTGCGCGTCGCCGCACTTCCTCCGGATGCATTTTAAGAAAGGCAGCAGCTTCTTCGAGATCGAGTGTACGCATACTGAAATTTTCTTAAGTTTAATATCGTTACTCATGCGGAGCTTAAAGCCCGAAATCCGCTTCAAGACTAGCTTTATCAATATCTAAGGCTGCATGTTTGCAGTCTTCTCGCCCCATAGATTCAGGTAAAAGCTCTTTATCATCTGTGTAGATTTTGACTTCAGAACGCGCCCGACTAATCGCCACGTAATAGGCACTCTCGTTTGCCGTGGTACTTTTGGTGTCCGCTTCAATTAATATCCGTTCGGCGGTCTGCCCTTGTGCCGCATGGATCGTCGTGCAATAACCATGATCGAGGTGTAAATAATTATTCCAATCAAGCGAGAGAATGCTGCCTTTTGCCGTCTCCACATTCACCACTTGCCTTTCGTGATCAATATCAATCACCTTAGCGCGATCACCATTAATGAATCCTTGAACACGATCATTGGAGGTGAAACGCACCTGATCCCCCACACTAAGCTCACGCACATTTTCTTGATACACATTGATGTTAGTCTGCAAGGCAGGACTCCATTGCACCCGCTCACCATCAGATCGTTCCAGAGTCACCTTTCCTTGTTCCGCCCCAACGACAAGGGCAAATTCGCCCCGCTGCAAACCAAGCGTTGTGTAATCTTTTCTGGCTTGCACCACATCGCCTGCTTGGTAAGACAGACTCATCCGTGATTGCGCTTGCGTCAAATCCTTGCGTGTTAGCGTGGCCACCTCCACCCCTTGATTCGTCAACCCTAACTCATGCCGCACATTGTCATTAATTGCCGTACGTGCCATGTGCGTGCCAGCCACCACCAAAGTCTCGGCGCGTTCGCGCGGCGCCAATGCCACATAGTCCTTGGCAATTTGGGTATAGCGGTCACGATCACTATCTATTTGCTGAACGTGTTTGTTGAGTACCGCCAGCGAGTGCTCAACATTGCCCTTGGAAGCCAATTCAACCGCGTGCTTTAACTGGGCATCGTTTTGTCGTTGAATCTCTCCCATTTCAATACGGGTAATACCAGCGTCCTGCAACTGCGCAAATGGACGACCTGCCTCCACCGCTTTCAATTGCTGCGTGTCGCCAATGAGTACAACACGTGCACCGCCAGCTTCTGCAGCATGCAATACCTGATGCATATCTTTGGCCGCAACCATTCCAGCTTCGTCTACCAATAAGATGGTCTTATCATTGAGTCCAGCGTGCGATTTAGCCTGAAATGCGCTCAAGGTCTGGCTCGAAATACCTGCTTTCATTAGCTCATGTGCAGCCGCTGCCGACGGTGCCAAGCCCTGCACGCGGTAACCCCGTGCTTCGGCCAGCGCCTTTGCTTCGCGTAGCATCGTGGTTTTACCAGTACCTGCAGATCCTTGAATCGCGACGACTCTTTCCTGCGTACTCAGTACCATCACAGCGGCGGCACGCTGGCCATCGTTCAAGGAAGTCGCGGCCAGTCGGTGTGTCGCTTGTTGCTCGCTCATGATCGACACCATCGCACCTCGGCCACGGGCGGCAACATTGAGCATGTCACGTTCGCGCTGCTGTGCGGCGTCTGAAGTGTAGCGCTTACCCGCAGTAATTAATTGACCGCTGTGCGTCTGACGGATTATTTCACCTTGGATCGCAGCCAGATTCGTGCGCCCTGTGCCATGTTCGAGCGCAGCCCGCACTAAGGTCGCTTGACTAACGATAGCTTGCCGTTCAGTGGTATGCGCAATCGCATAGCCAATCGCCCTCTGTGCAGCCGCGTCCCGTGTTTCCGCACTCGATGCCGTCAAAGTGAGATCTGGCTGGTAGTTGATACGATGCTCTCGACTTTTGTCCTGCCAGTGTTGGTGCAAGGCTTGATGATCCACCTCGGTTTTTTTATCACGAGTGGATAAATTGGCGACCTCCTTTTCTCGTGCAGTAGCTTGCTCTCGCGTCTTGCCTTTGGCAGTTAAGGCTGATTCAATCGCCTGACTCCGCGTGCTAAACACCTCGATTTGATTGGCATCAATATGCGCCAACTCAAACCGGCCGTCCGCATGCGTCAAACGTACTTCGTAGCCTAGATGTTGCACTTCCAAGGCCAGCTCCGTGCGATACATCGCGCCCATCAACATCTTTTGGTGATAGAAATCGGTTTGCTCTAACGCCCGCCATTCACCATCTGGCCTTTGCGTCGCGTTGAGTACCACGGCATGTGTGTGCAGATTGGGGTCTTGCGCCCGACTCAGATCGTGTCTGAAGGAGGCCATGATCAAATTGCCGCTCGCTTCACGTTGTGTCACACCATTTTCTGTAACGCGGTAGGCAGCTAATCCTTGTGCATACTCCAAGGTACGGGCGACTGCTGTTTCATGCGCATCGATGAGCCTGTGATCATCACCGACCAAGGCTTGCATCGACACGCTTTTGGGCGCACTGAAGGTGAAGTCCGTACCACCACGCCGCCCTTCCGCGGCATTGTGGATTCGACTGCCGTCAGGCATGTTACCGTCTAACAAATCTCGGAAAGTGGCGGCATCCACTTCGCCCTGCAAGCCTAAGCGTTGCGCGCCTTCACCTTGCCAACATGAGGGTGCGTGATCTTTGCTGTAGTAATCGTTGGTGTCTTCGTAGTAACTCGCAGCGGCTGTGCCGGTGGCGACTTTGGCTAAACTTAACATTTATTCCTCCATGGATTTTGTGATCTGCGGCAGATTGCGCGGCGTGACTTGAATGCGTCGGGTCGGCGTATCACCGGACAGCGCTAAAAAGGCAGAGAGGTTGGGCAACTCGGTAATCTGGCTGGCAATCGCAATACGCTCTGACACGCGCTGCAAACTGACACCCTTTGTGATACCGTTCGGCCCCTCACTACGTGAATGCTGTTGCCGATCCACTTCACGTTCACCCAAGGAACGAGAGAGCATTTCCGCCGTGTCCGGGTCGCTCTTGGCGACGGCAAACACGACTAAATTTCGGAAACAACTTCGCAGAACAATGGCCGATTCGCGTCCATAGGTGCGATCTAATTGCGCAGTCGATTGCAGTCCTGCGACCACGCATAAGCCATGTTTACGGCCTCTGGTTAACACACTTTCCAGTGAATTGAGTCTACCTAGCGCACCCAATTCATCGAGTATTAACCAGATACGCCGCTCGCGGTCGGCCGCCAAACTGAGTACCGCATTTGATACGATATCCGTCCACGTGCTGATCAATGGCATCAAGGCAGTTTGCATGTCTTCACGCCAGGTCAGATATAAATTGCCTCGGCCACTTTCCAACCAAGTACGCAAACTGAATTCACCCGGTTTTAAATATTTGTGTGGGTTAAGTTGGGTGGTCAGAATGAAGCGAGTCGATGCCAACGCCTTGACGGCATCTTTATCGAATAGGCCTTGCGCTGGTGTTCCAGCCAATAATGTGGCAAGTTCTTCGGCTTTGGCAATCGTCAACCAGTGCATCAGTTTTTCAGTATTACCATCGCCGCGCAGCATCAAGGCGCGCATCGTCTCTGCGCATAACACTTGGGCATAGTGGTGCCATTGTTTATCGCTGCCATGACCATCTGGCACCAACGAGCGTGCAAGGCGATCATAATCAAAGTCTTTGCGCACTTCATTAAAAACAGACCAGCCAGGACTGCGGCGATCGAACGGATTTAATACCGTGTCACCCGCTTGGGCGAAGCGACTAAGATGATACGCACTCGGATCGCAAACAATGACACGGTCATGGCGTGGAATGGCGATGCTTAAAATCTCATCCACTAAGGTTGTTTTGCCTGTGCCAGTTGAGCCTGCAAGCAAACAATGTAAATTTTCTGATTCTTTGGGGAGCGGTACACCACCCAGTGTGATCGCGTCACACTGGGTGGACGACCCGCCCAAGAAGCTCTTGAACAGGTCTTTCATTACATTTCTCCTTCGCCAAATCGTGCGCCGCGCCGGTGGACGTCACCACGCTTTTTCCACCATTTACTGACCAGAAGATAAAATACCGTCGTCGTTAATATACCGATCGCTAATGAGCCATAAAGAATTACCGCCGGCAATTTATTGTCAATTGTAGGAGACCAAGCTGCACGCAACCAAAACTGTAAATCATTGTTCGTCACGTGAATTTCAACTAACAGCACCCACAATGAAAGTGCGATTGCCTGCAGTAACGCCACCACGATAAATAGCAGCGTGCGTCGGAACCAAATTGCAAAATGGTCAATAATTGGATCGCTCATACTTTTTTCCTCGTTGGATAAAGACTGTTAAGTTGGTTAGCAACGCGACCCAGCACTTGGGCATTGCGTTCGGCGACTAATTCGCGGATGAGAAACAAGAGTTCGACCAACAAAGGTTCCAAGTCTGCGGTGGAATTTTGTGGCTCCGAAGTTGGTGCAATGCAGGCGAGTTTCGCGTCAATTTTTGCTAAAACATCTCCTTGCTCTAACGCTTGTTGATCGCGTTGTAAAACGCAACGAACGTGTTCGCTGATGGTTAAACCAGATAGATCTGCGGCGATTTTTAATGCCGTATATTCAGCGCCTGGCAGCCTTGCTCTTAAGTGTCTATCTTTCATATCCCCCCCTCAAGAATGAGCTTTCATGCGGGTTACCGCGTGTTCGAGGCGGCTTGGTGGTACGGTGTTGCAATGCGCGGCGCAGCGCGTATTGCTTCGGTGTGTAGTCTTCATGCTTTGCGCTTTTGATGTGCGCCTGTAAAACGGTCATATGACCCCCTTATCGTTAAATTTTCAAATGCAAAAAAAGAACAAAAGGCGGCCTTGTCGAGTACCAAGTCGAGGATTATTTTCATGGGTCGGCCGCCTGACTGCACCCATGCCAAGCACGAAGCTTGGAAATTTTTTGATGTGATTGAAGGCGCTTGTCGAGAACCGAAAGCCCTATTTGATATTTTCAGTACTCACCGCGAAAGCGGGCGTACTGACGATGGCAGCGCACGAAGGCACTGCATGATTTTAATGAGTTGAACTCAAAAACGAGGACGTGCGAAAACACATTCTTGTGTTGATTTTGGCGCGAGCCAATAAACGAATGGGACGTTTTTGTGATTTAAAAAGCCAAGCAAGCTAGCTTTTGTTGGGACGTGCATCGACCGAGGCCGTGCATTTTGATTTAAAAAACATTCAAAAATACTGGATGTTTTTCGTATGCTGCAAGAGGCAGCTCTTTTGAACGATGCCAGTTGCCTGACAAAACTATATTACTACATTTTTTACAAACTACGTAAAAAATGGGAATGATTTTATATTGCTGATTCTGTTTTCTGCCACAAATTCATGGCAGATGATCTCGTCTTGGTGAGCACATTATTGTGCGTTTAAAAAAGCTTGTCAAGCGCGTCGATTTTGGAATACAAATTGGCAGGGTATGGGGGCGCTTTAGCCCCCATGTAGACCACTGCGGTTGAGGCGAACTAACCTCTTTTGCGGCCGTTTTGGTCTCATTCCTGTTGGCCATATTCGCGCGGTGCTAAACAATATTTGGGTTCTTGCAGTTTTACAGACATCCAAAATTCACCGCAAATCTCAGTTAGCGTACAGTCGCTTGCGCAATGAAATTACACTCACTTTCATTTGTGGCGAGATGTCCATTGTTCTATTAACTATTTTGTGAATTAATAAACTGTTGTAAAGGCTTCATTGACCGAAAAAGTTAATTTGCACATTGATTCAAGATTGCCTAAAAATCAAGTTGCTTTGTATTAAAATCACACTTACGAAAAGATAAAATTTTTACTTAATCTAGGCACCAAAAAATCATGGCGAAAAAAGAAGTTAAACAAAAGAGCATAGAAGAAACGCTATGGGAATCCGCTAACAAGTTGCGCGGTAGTGTGGAACCTGCCGAATACAAGCACGTCGTTCTGGGGCTTATATTCCTGAAGTTTGCCAGCGATAAGTTTGAAGAGCACCGCAAATCTCTGATTGCGAAGGGGCAGGAAAAATACATTGAGATGGCTGAGTTCTACAATCAGGCGAATGTGTTTTTTTTAGATGAAGAAAGCCGCTGGAGCTATATCATCAAAAATGCCAAGCAAAACGATATTGCTTTAAAAATTGATACCGCGCTGCATCACATCGAGAAAAATAACAAAGCCCTCAAAGGCGCATTGCCCGACAATTATTTTTCTCGCTTGGGTTTAGATATCACCAAACTCGCCTCCCTGCTCGACACCATCAACGATATCGATACACTCAAAGACAAAGAGCAGGATATTGTCGGCCGCGTGTATGAATATTTCCTCTCTAAATTTGCGCTGGCGGAAGGCAAAGGCAAGGGAGAATTTTATACCCCTAAGAGTATCGTCAATCTCATCGCCGAAATGATCGAGCCTTACAAAGGCATCATTTACGATCCAGCATGCGGTTCAGGCGGCATGTTTGTACAGTCAATGAAATTTATTGAAAACCACCACGGCAACAAAAAAGAGATCTCAATCTACGGGCAGGAATACACCAACACGACGTACAAACTCGCCAAGATGAACCTCGCGATACGCGGCATCAGCGGCAACTTGGGTGAGAAAGCCGCTGACACGTTTGCCGACGATCAGCACAAAGACCTCAAAGCCGATTACATCATGGCCAATCCGCCTTTCAATCAAAAAGACTGGCGAGCGGAAAACGAACTTAGAGACGATCCGCGCTGGCGTGGTTACGAAGTACCACCCAAGAGCAATGCCAACTATGCGTGGATTCTCAACATGGTGAGCAAACTATCCGACAATGGCGTGGCTGGTTTTATCTTGGCTAATGGTGCGCTTAGTGGTGGTGGTGAAGAATACAAAATCCGCAGAAAGCTGATAGAAAATAATTTGGTGGAAGCGATTTTGGTGTTGCCACGAAATTTATTCTATACCACCGACATCAGCGTCACGCTATGGATTCTAAATAAAAACAAAAAATTCCAGAGCAAAAATATCGGTGATGAACAACGCAAATACCGTAATCGTGAAAGTGAAATCTTGTTTATGGATTTGCGTCAAATGGGTGTGCCATTTGAGAAGAAATTTACACAGTTTTCCGACGAAAATATTCGACAGATCGCCAGTACATATCATCAGTGGCAAAGTATAGCGATAGAAAACATTCCTGAGTTCTGCTACGCAGCCCAACTTGATGAAGTTATCAAGAAAGATTTTTCTCTCGTTCCCAGTAAATACATTGCATTTGTTAATCGAGATGAAAATATCAATTTCGATGAAAAAATGCTTGGCTTACAAAAGGAATTTGCAGAAATGCTCAAAGCCGAAATAAGTTCAAAAAATGACTTGCTGAGTGTATTTAAAGAGTTGGGCTATGAGATCAAACTTTAAGCCTTTAGGTAACTTCATTCGCGAGGTAGATATTCGCGACGTTGAAAAATCAGTCGATTTGCTTTTGGGCGTCAGCATTCAAAAGAAATTTATTCCCTCCATTGCCAATACTATTGGCACGGATATGTCGACTTACAAAATTATCAAAAAAAATCAATTTGCTTATGGACCAGTCACTTCGCGAAACGGTGACAAAATTTCCGTTGCCTTGCTCGAGGAAGTTGAGCGGGCGATTATTTCGCAGGCTTATTTTTCTTTCGAAATAATCGATTCTAACGAGCTCCTGTCAGAGTATTTAATGATGTGGTTTCGAAGGCCTGAGTTTGATCGGTATGCCAGATTCATGAGTCACGGTAGTGCACGTGAACTATTTGATTGGGAATCGATGCGTAACACTCTCTTGCCTGTGCCATCTATCGCTAAACAAAAAGAAATCGTCAAGGAATACAAAATCATCCAAAATCGCATTGTCCTGAATCAGAAACTAATACAAATGCTGGAAGAAACCGCGCAGGCGATCTACAAGGAATGGTTTGTGGATTTCGAATTTCCTGATGAAAACGGAAGACCATATAAAAGCAGTGGTGGCAAATTGGTGCCGAATAAGGAATTGGAAATCGAGGTCCCAGAAAAATGGAACGTAAATAAGCTTTCTGATTTTTGCGAAATTAAGGGAGGGAAAAGATTGCCAAAGGGGCAAGAATTAAATGATGAAAATTCAGGAAGGCCATATATTAAAGTTGCTGATATGAGCAATTCAAAATTTGTCGTTTTAAATGAAAAATTTCAATATGTTGACGATGAAACGCAAAAAACAATTTCACACTACGTTGTTTCGAACGGTGATGTCATAGTTTCAATCGTAGGAACAATTGGAATGATAAACGTAGTTGATGAGTCGCTAGATAAAGCAAATCTTACAGAGAATTGTGTAAGGCTGACAAATTTTGAGAATATTAATTCTGACTTCATCTACCACTACTTGTATTCATCAATTGGGCAGAGAGTAATTGAAATGAGAACAGTTGGCGGAGTTCAAGGTAAGTTGCCGCTATATAACATCCAATCGATTCCTATACTTACCCCGAATCCAGGAATTATGGAGAAATTTGAGAAAATCATAAGAAATATTAATGTTTTACTTAGAAATTATTCAAACTTCAATTGCAAGTTAACTGATTTGAATGATGTCCTTCTCTCAAAAATCGCAACCATAGAAAACTAGACCTATGAACAACAGCTACATCCTTTTTTATCAGAATCAAGACGGTAAGATAAAGATTGAAGGGCTGCTTGTGTGCGGCATCAAAAAAATAGGAACATACCGCACATGAAATTCACAGAGGAAAAATTAGAAAAGGCTTTTATTGATTTGCTGGAAGTTGAAAAGTTTCCGCATCAGCTGGGTAATAGTGTCAGCCGAGCGTTGGATGAGGTGTTGATTGAGGAAGATTTACTTAGTTACTTAACTAGCAAATACGCCGATCAACAACTCACTGTGACGGAAGCCAAATCGATTCTTCTACAACTAAAAAGTTTGCCTGCCAGTGATTTGTATGAAAGTAATAAAACTATACTTCGTTGGTTGAGTGATGGTTTTATTTTGAAGCGGGAAGATCGCAATCAAAAAGATATCCATATTGAGCTGATTGATTACAATGGTTTAGAAACGCAACTTTCTGCACCGGATTTAGATACAGTAAATGTCGCGCAAGATTTGACTGAATACAAAGCCGATTTTAATATCTATAAGTTCGTCAATCAGTTAGAAATTCTTGGTTCAGAAAAACGTATCCCAGACGGCATTATTTACATCAATGGGCTTCCGTTGGTGGTATTCGAATTCAAAAGTGCAATACGTGAAGAAGCAACTATTTTCGATGCTTTTAACCAGTTGACCGTGCGATATCGTCGGGATATCCCTGAGCTATTTAAATACAATGCGTTTTGTGTAATTAGCGACGGAGTCAATAATAAAGCAGGGTCATTTTTTGCACCTTATGATTTTTTCTATGCGTGGCGTCGGGTTGCTGGTTTAGCCAAAGACGTAGATGGTATTGATAGCATGTACACCTTAGTGCAAGGCATGCTCAATCAGAACCGATTGCGCGATATTATCCGCAATTTCATTTACATTCCCGACTCTTCTAAAAAGAATGAAAAAATCGTTTGTCGCTATCCTCAGTATTACGCCGCCAAACGCTTGTTCGACTATATCAAGTTAGCGCAAAAACCAGAAGGCGATGGTAAAGGCGGCACATATTTCGGCGCTACCGGCTGCGGTAAAAGTTTTACGATGCTTTACCTTGCTCGGCTGCTGATGAAGAGTGAGCATTTTGCTAGCCCCACGATTGTGATGATTACTGATCGCACTGATTTGGATGATCAATTAGCGGGTGAGTTCACCAACGCTAAGAAATTTATTGGCGATAGTACGATCGTTAGTGTGGAGAGCCGCGCCAAGCTACGTGAATTGATTCAGGGGCGCCAAAGCGGTGGCGTGTTTTTGACGACTATCCATAAATTCACCGAAGATGCGCAATTACTCACTGACAGAAATAATGTGATTTGTATTTCAGATGAGGCGCATCGTAGTCAGATTAATTTAGACCAAAAAGTAAAAATCACTGAAAAAGGCGTGACTAAAACGTTTGGCTTCGCCAAGTACCTGCATGATTCTTTACCAAATGCGACTTTCGTTGGATTTACTGGAACACCTATCGATGCCACATTGGATGTGTTCGGCAAAGTTGTCGATGCCTATACCATGACTGAATCGGTCAAAGATGAGATCACAGTCAGAATTGTGTACGAGGGCCGAGCCGCTAAAGTCGCGTTGAATAATACTGAATTAGAGAAGATCGAGACGTATTACCAAGAAGCCGCGGATGCTGGTGCGAATCAATATCAAATTGAACAAAGCAAAGATGAATCGGCGAAGATGGACGCCATATTGGGTGATCCAAAACGACTGCAGGCTGTTGCAGAGGACTTTGTGGCACATTATGAAAATAGGGTGTCAGAAGGTGCGACTGTAAAAGGCAAGGCAATGTTTGTTTGTAGTAGCCGCGAAATTGCCTACGATCTCTACAAAAGGATTATTGCCTTACGCCCTGAGTGGGACGAAATCAAAGTTGCTGCAGACGGTGTTGAATTAACGGAGGAAGAAAAACAAAAAATCAAACCAATGGAGCGGATCAAGATGATCATGACCAGAGGTAAAGATGACGATGAAACTCTTTATAAATTACTTGGGACTTCCGACTACCGAAAGACGCTCGACGCTGAATTTAAGAACGAAAATTCAAACTTCAAAATCGCCATTGTTGTTGATATGTGGTTGACTGGTTTTGATGTTCCGTTCTTGGACAGTATCTATATCGATAAGCCAATTAAGCAGCACAATCTCATTCAGACAATTTCAAGGGTAAACCGTAAATTTGAAGGCAAAAACAAAGGCCTGGTTGTCGATTATATTGGCATCAAAAAACAAATGAATTTGGCTCTTGCCACATACGGTAAAGGCGACAAAGATAATTTTGAGGATATTGCAGAGTCCTTAATCATCGTTAGAAATCACTTGGATCTTTTGTCGAAACTCTTTCACAAGTTTGACAGCATAAAATATTTCAGTGGCACTGAACTTCAGCAATTAAATACCTTGAATTTGGCGGCGGAGTTTGCACAACAAACCAAAGATATCGAAACCCGATTTATGGGCTTGGTGAAGCGTTTGAAGGCAGCCTATGATATCTGCGCAGGCAGCGAAAAATTAACTCAGATTGAGCGTGATACTACCCATTTCTACCTTGCAGTGCGGTCAATCGTGTTCAAACTGACTAAGGGCAATGCACCTGATACTGCGCAGATGAATGCCAAAGTGAGAGAAATGATCAAAGACGCCTTGCAAAGTGACGGTGTGCAAGAAATCTTTAAGCTAGGCGATGACAATGAAACTGAACAAGACCTATTTGACGAAAATTACTTGGCAAAGATTGATAAAATCAAATTACCAAATACGAAGATCAAGTTGCTTCAACAATTGCTTGCAAAAGTTATTGGAGAAATGAAAAAGGTCAATAAGGTTAAGGGCACTGACTTCTCAAAGAAAATGCAGGCTCTCGTCGAGAAATATAATGAACGTGATGAAAGTGATATTTTACGTAGTGAAGTCTATGAAGAAATGGCGGAACAACTTACCAACTTGATCCTGGAAGTGCACAAGGAATTTGCGGCAGGTGATAGCTTAGGAATTAATTTTGAGGAAAAGGCGTTTTACGACATTCTCAAAGAACTCTGCGCGAAGTATGACTTCAGATACCCAGAAGACCGACTAATTGAATTGGCGAAAGCAGTCAAAGATCTAGTTGATGGTCAAGCTAAGTTCCCTGATTGGAACAAGCGAGATGACATCAAGTCCGCTTTAAAAGTTGGGCTGATTCTATTGCTTGATGAGTTTGGCTACCCGCCTGTCGAGCGAGATGAGGTGTATGTTGAAATTTTTGAGCAGGCAGAGAATTTTAAAAAAAATCAAATCTTAAATTAAGTTGTTTTAATTTACTCGATGAACTTGAGTGTTTTTTTGGATGAGTTCAAAATAATAAATTACTGCCAGCAATGTTGTTAATATGTATAAATACGTATATCGATTAAATTGAGATGAACTAATGTCCATAGTTGCAGAAAAGATTTCAGCAGACTTGCTGTATGACATGATTGAACTGTTTGATGCCCAGCCTTGGGTAAAACATCAACACGAAGAGATTGCAGCTTTGTGGAATATTTGTGAAACCAGAGAACAACAAGAGCTTCTGAAGCTATTGATCAAGAAGTTTGTTATTTTTGATGCAGCGAAAGAGAGAGATGCTTGTGCAGCGATTGAGGGAAAGTTCCAACAATGGGGGTTAGTACCACAGTCAACTTGGGTCGTCGCTTTGGCAAATGCACGTGAACCAGATGGCTCTCAGGTGGTATTGCAAAGATTGAAAAATAAGATAGAACCGATTGATAAATGGCATTCGCGGTTTATTTCCAATATACCGAACGCTGTGGAAAAGATTTCGAAGAATCAATCAGTCGTATTATTAGACGATTTTATTGGTTCTGGTCAAAAGTTCATTAAACACATGAATTGGCTCAAACGATTATTGACTGACGAAATTGCCGAGAGTACAAAATTTTATTGTGTTAGTTATTCTGGAATGCAATTTGGTATCGATTCTCTATCTGCTACTACTGGGTGCGAAATTTTTTCGTTTCTCCCGATGAAAAAAGCTATATCCGAAGAGTTTGATTCAGATACAAGTGAGAAATATCGACAAATAATGATCGCTATTGAAAGCAAACTTGCACCAAAGTATAAGAATAAATCACTCACTGATTTTACTTTGGGATTTAATTCTAGTGAGTCACTCTATTGTGCAGAAAGTGATAATTGTCCTAACAATGTTTTCCCCGTTTTTTGGTGGGCGAAACTTGTAGATAATGTGCCATTTAGAACCCTTCTAAAACGGGCAGGATAAAATGTCTGAGGATGAAAAAATTGCGATCAAAGAATTTGTTTCTGTCCTTAAAGATAGAAAGTGGCATAATTTATATGAGCTTCACACAACTTATAACCTTTCGCCAATTTTAATATTTAGCTCGATGGTATTTCTATTGGAGCAAAATATTATTGTTAGAGATGGAAAATTTGTTTGTTTGTCGGAAAATTTAGATAACGAAAAATTGTCCTTATTAAATCTAATCTCAAAAACGAAAAGGCCTGTAACTCTTTGCACCTACACTAGAAATTTCTTGCCCCGTTGGCAACATCGTGTATAATTTTTTTGCTGGGGTCTCCCATTAGCAATCGAAGGTGTATTCGCCTTCATCAATAAGGCTGCTTTTAGCCAGTAATTAAAATTAACTGTGACTGCTTCAAAAGGCGCGAAGCAGCCACAGTTCAATATTATTCACTGACGTGAATACTATTGATATGAAAAATGAGAGCTCGTAATGGTTGGTCCCAGCCTATACTATCAATGGAAAACTTCGCCTGTCTACTATCATATTTTGAAATTGATGATCCTTTCTTCCCGTCGCTCATTGGTTCGATTCTTGCTGCCCCTGAAAAATACTATCGTTCGTTTCTGATACCGAAAAGGAAAGGCGGGCAGAGACGTATCACATGCCCATATCCCTCCCTCGGATCTATTCAAAAAGTTATCTTTCAAAAGACGTTAAGGTCACAGGAAGTGCACTTTGCATCTTACGCGTTTTCTAAAAATAGGAATGCGATCATGCACGCCTCGAATCATTTGAACGGTGAAGAACTATTAACGGTGGATATCAAAGATTTTTTTTCAAACATTACCAGGCAAATGGTTTTCGGAGTTTTTCATTCGATCGATGAAACGAGGCAAATAGCAAACTTCCTTTCACACATTTGTTGTCTAAATGGGGCGATTCCTCAAGGAGCCTGTACAAGTCCTGCACTCAGTAACTTAATCTTTAGAAGATTTGATTATCGATTCTCTCAGTTAGCAGATCGTTTGAATTTAAGATACTCGCGCTATGCGGATGATTTAGCTTTTTCTGGTAATAGAGTACCAAGAGACCTGCCAAGCTTGATTTCTAAAATTTTGTCTGACAAAAATTTCCAATTAAATCCAGAAAAAATTAGACTAAAAATTAAGCGCTCAAAGAAAATTGTTACTGGTGTTTCCATTTCAAGCGGTGTTATGAAAGCGCCAAAAGAATTTAAGAGAGCATTAAGGGCTCAGATCTACGAACTTGAGAAGAATGTGGATAATGTGTCGAGAGCGCCCATATTTGATCCTTTCATTTATGAGCGAGTATTGGGTCGACTAAATTATGTTTTACAGATTGAGCCCGATAATGAGTATGCAAATAAAAAGAAAAAAATCATTTCGGAACAACACCAAAATTTTCTAAAGTTAGCTTTTCTCTCTGCCAAGCAAGGTTGATAGTACTTTGATACTTTAAGCAAGAATATCTTGAGCTCGATCGACCATCTATATCAGTCAGTGTGAAAATATTGGATGTTTTATGAAAATTGGCATTCTGAAAATCTTTCGCAATTTAGATTAGATCCAAACTACGGACTAATCTACAGGAAAGCTGACACGTTGATACTTAACAAAAATAGACCACGGTTTATAGTAATGATTACTGTGCCGTATTTGTGTCGTAGATAGAGGGTCCATAAATTTACTGCCCTTGTGTGAGATTGGGAATGAAAGTTGGCAAGCATCGTAAGTAACTGATTATTCAAAATATTTAAAAAGTCGTTTGGGACTCATAATGCTGGGGTCGGTGGTTCAAGTCCACCTATCACCACCAGATTACCGTTTTTGATCATCCAAAGACGTATGAAAAAGCCTCTCTAGCCTAGTGCTACAGGGGCTTTTTTGTTCTCTAAGCGTTTTTAACGTCCATTGACATCCAATTCTTTTGACAGTATGTTTGGCACAAGTTCTCATACTGTCAAAACAAGGTACTGTCAAAATGCCCAAACTAGCCACTCCCCTCCTTGATATTCAAGTTCGCAATGCCAAAGGCAAGGAAAAAGACTATCGTTTATCCGATGGTGGCGGTATGTACTTGCTGGTCAATACAGACGGTGCAAGGTATTGGCGCATGGATTACCGCCTAAATGGAAGGCGCAACACTCTAGCCTTTGGCAAATATGATGACGTGTCATTAAAACAAGCCAGAGAACAGCGTGATGCAGCGCGGGAGCTAATCGCCAAAGGATTAGACCCAGCACAAGCAAAACGGGTAGAGAAAGCCACAGCGGCAATTTCAGCGGCAAATACCTTTGAAACAATCGCCCGCGAATGGCACGCCAACAAACTAGAGTCTTGGCAAACCCGCACCGCCACCAACGTCTTGCACCGATTAGAAAAAGACGTTTTCCCGTTGATCGGCAAATATCCTATTGCTGAGATCAAAGCGCCTGTCATGCTGGATGTACTGCGACAGATTGAAAAACGGGGTGCGGTAGATATGGCAAAGCGCCAAGGGCAAGTATGCGGGCAGATATTCCGCTATGCCATTGCGACAGGTAGAGCCGAAACCGACCCAGTGCCACACCTACGGGGCGCACTCAAAGCCACTGCCAAGGGCCATCACGCTGCCATCACACCAGACGAGCTACCCGACTTTATCCGCGCCTTTGAAGCGATCAAGGGCAGAATGTACCCGCCTACCAGAGTCATGTTTCGATTGATGATGCTTACCTTCGTGCGTACTAGCGAACTGACCACGACAGAATGGGCAGAGATCGACCTTGAAAATGAAAGCTGGGTAATTCCATGGCAGCGCATGAAGATGGGCAAAAAGAAGCTCAATCCGCGCAAGGTAGATCACCATGTTTTTTTACCGCGCCAAGGTTGGGCATTATTGCGCGATCTTCACCAATACACGGGCGGGGGAAAATTCCTCTTTCCTAATCTGCGAGATCACGAAGTGGCAGCGACCAACTGGGGCATCTTGGCAGCGGTGAAGCGCATGGGCTACAGCGGCAAAATGACAGGACACGGCTTTAGATCATTAGCCATGGGCGTGATTAAAGAGCGTCTAGGCTATCGCCACGAGGTTATTGATCGTCAACTATCCCATGCGTCCGGTGACACCTACGGCGAAGCCTACGACCGCGCTATGTTCCTTGATGAGAGAAAAGTGATGATGCAGAACTATGCCGATTATTTGGACAATGCAACGGGCGGCAAAGTCATTGCGGGTAAGTTTGGCATGGCGGCTGCTAGATGATCGGCTGGCGCTTATTCTTAATCCTGCTGATAATGTGATTACGATGGAGGTTCTTGCAAAACGAAACACCGGAGAGTAATTTTATTGCGAGAAGCGCAAAATAGATGAGAAAGGAGCGGCCATTTCTGGCAAGATGAAAGT
>NZ_JBEONP010000025.1:0-75402 GCF_040544435.1 Undibacterium sp. GrIS 1.2 | reverse complement strand
TTTGATTCTTGACATACTTTGCTCTCCAAAATGATCCAGTCTGGACAGTGCATGAAATTATTTGCTGTTCATAGATGGTAGCGTTGGACGCTTACCGCACTCTCCTATATATTTAAGCTAAGCTTTGTACCATATTCTGATAATGCTCAAGCAAGCTTCAGATCATGGACGAGGATCTGATCCAGACTTGATCCGGCTCGTATCCTCATCCTGTTTCATCCTGTCACTACTCAAATCAAGCTAACTGCCCCAACAAAGTCTCGGCATTTGAAACTTCAAATTTGCCGCCTTCTTCTACGTTCAATTGCTTGACTACGCCATCAACAACCAGCATCGAGTAACGCTGTGAGCGTGTGCCCATACCAAACTTACTGAAGTCAGCATCCAAGCCCAATGCTTTACTGAAATCTGCGTTGCCATCGGCCATCATACGTACTGTGCCGACTGCTTTTTGCTCGCGTCCCCATGCGCCCATTACAAACGCATCGTTGACCGAGATACACCAGATTTCATCAACGCCTTTAGCCTTAAATTCAGCGGCATGCTGCACATAACCCGGTACGTGTTTAGCGGAGCAAGTTGGCGTGTAAGCACCTGGCAAACCGAAGATGGCAATAGTTTTGCCTTTGGTTAAATCTTCTACTTTAAAAGTATTCGGGCCGAGGGAGCAACCCTCTGATTCAACTTCAATAAATTCTGCGAGGCTGCCTGCTGGTAGTTTGTCACCGATTTTGATTGTCATGTTTGACTCCTTATGTGAATGATAAGTGATAAATAATGAGTGCTGAATATTCCGTTCGAACAAAATAATACAATTCGAATACGGGGTGTTCGCAAGTATGCCTGAGTCTGCATTCTTGCGCAGAAAGCAAAACGCCAGCACGAATGCTGGCGTTTTATAAAACAAGAATCTACTTAGTCAGCTTGCTTGCGCAAAAACGCTGGGATGTCATAGGTTTCCATGCCATTTTTTTCCAACGCACGAACTGTATCCGACGCAGACTCACGACGCCATACTGCAGGTTTACTCAAGCCATCAAAACCACCGGCAGAAGTCGCCACACCAGAATGCATACCAGCAGAAGCTGTCATTGGCGACGCCATAATAGGTTCATTATGAGTACCTGTACGCAGCATTGGTGTTTGTACTAACTGGATATTTTTCTTGCCACGACCCAAACCAGTTGCGACGACCGTGACGCGAATATCATCGCCCATCGTATCGTCGTAAGCGATACCTTGTGCGATAGAAGCATCAGGTGCTGCAAAAGCGCGAACTGCCGCCATGACTTCTTTAATCTCTTTACCTTTGAGACCGCGGCTAGCAGTCACGTTGACCAACACACCACGAGCACCGGACAAATCGATACCATCCAACAACGGCGAAGCAACTGCCTGCTCTGCCGCGATACGTGCACGATCAACACCGGATGCTGTTGCCGTACCCATCATCGCTTTACCTTGTTCGCCCATGATCGTTTTCACGTCATTGAAATCGACGTTGATATGACCTGGAACATTGATGATTTCCGCAATACCGGCAACCGCGTTGTTGAGCACGTCATCGGCGTGTTGCAGCCATTCGATCATGCTGTCGTCTTCGTAGATCTCTTCCAATTTTTCATTGAGAATAATAATCAGCGAATCCACATGCTGTGACAAGGCTTCCAGACCCTCGTCCGCGATGTCCATGCATTTTTTACCTTCGTATGAGAAAGGTTTGGAAACCACAGCAACCGTCAGGGCGCCTAATTCTTTGGCGATCTGTGCCACTACGGGGGCAGCACCAGTACCGGTACCACCGCCCATACCAGCAGCGATAAATACCATGTGCGAACCACGTAATGCATCTTGAATGCGAGCACGGGATTCTTCCGCCAACTGGCGACCGACTTCCGGCTTCATCCCTGCACCCAAACCGGTTTCACCGATTTGAATGACGTTGTGTGCCTTAGATTGCAGCAATGCTTGAGCATCAGTATTAGCAGCGATAAATTCAACTCCTGCCACACCTTTGTTAATCATGTGCTGCACAGCATTACCACCTGCGCCACCAACACCGACGACTTTAATTACGGTGCCTTGCGTAGCGTTATCAACCATATCGAACTCCATCATGACTCCTTTAGGTAGGCAGTTTTTAGTCGATAGGCATCACGTTTGAAATACAAATTTTCAACAACGGTGTCACGCCTAGCGACTAATAACTGCAGATCAGAACATTATAAAATGATTACTACTATTTATGCGAAAAAAACCATCAAAAAACTACTTAAAAATTCCCCAAAAACCACTCTTTCATGCGCTGCCATACCGCTTTTGCAGAACCTTCCTGCCGCGTAACAATATGACCGCGCATATACTGCTTCTTCGCTTCCAACAACAACCCCAAAACTGTGGCGTAACGCGGGCTACGCACGACATCTGCTAACTGCCCTGAGTACACCGGCATACCTAAACGTGTAGGCTTTAAAAAGATATCTTCAGCCATTTCAACCATGCCTGGCATGATCGCGGAACCACCGGTCAGTACGATGCCGGAGGACAGCACATCTTCATAACCAGATTCACGCACTACCTGATGCACTAAGGCGAATAATTCTTCGACGCGCGGTTCAATCACAGCGGCTAAAGCCTGACGCGATAACGAGCGCGGACCACGATCACCAAGACCCGGTACTTCCAAAGAATCAGATGGGTCGGCCAGCACCTGTTTGGCAACACCAAAACGAATCTTGATTTCTTCTGCTTCTGATGTTGGTGTACGCAATGCCATAGCGATATCATTGGTGATCTGATCACCGGCAATCGGGATTACAGCGGTATGACGGATTGCGCCTTCGCTAAACACAGCCACGTCTGTCGTGCCGCCACCGATATCAATCAGGACAACGCCAAGCTCTTTTTCATCCCGGGTCAGCACTGCCTCGGCCGATGCCATCGGCTGCAAAATCAAATCAGACACTTCTAGACCACAGCGGCGTACACACTTGACGATATTCTGTACCGCAGAAACTGCACCAGTGACGATATGTACTTTTACTTCGAGACGAATGCCGCTCATGCCAATAGGCTCGCGCACATCGTCCTGGCTATCCACAATAAATTCTTGCGGCAAGGTATGTAGCAGTTGCTGATCGGTCGGAATATTTACTGCCTTGGCAGTCTCAATCACGCGCGATACATCAGCAGCCGTGACTTCTTTATCTTTAATCGCAACCATGCCGCTGGAATTAAAGCTGCGGATATGACTACCTGCAATACCGGTATAGACATTGCGGATTTTGCAGTCCGCCATCAGCTCGGCCTCTTCCAATGCACGCTGAATTGATTCGACCGTTGCCTCAATGTTGACGACTACACCTTTTTTCAGCCCCTTAGATTCGTGCTGACCAAGGCCGATTACTTCATGGCGACCATCCGGCATGACCTCTGCGACGACCGCAACAATTTTTGAGGTGCCGATATCGAGGCCGACGATCAGGTTTTTTGCATCTTTTGTCATTTACTTACTTTCGTTTGACATTGAGTTTGCTGCTTTGTTTTCCACTTAACTTGCTAGCGATACCGAAGCCACTGTGACTCGATTTCAGCGCTAATCCATTCGGATAACGCATATCTACACTTTCAATACTGTCTTGCAAACTTGCGACTAACTGTGGGTACACTGTCAGCAATTTATCTACCCGGCTTTGCAGAGTCTGATCATCCTGTACCCGACCCAACTCGACTTTCATACCGTTGTTCAATTTCACACTCCAGGCGTAACGACTGGAGTACTGCACAGACTCGGGCGCTAAACTGATTTTGGCAAACCAGGTTTTAAAATCGATATAGCGCGCCAGCACTTCTTTCTCACTACCTTCTGGTCCTGCAAAATCAATTAACTCCGCATCCTCTTCCGCTTCAGCCAGATTGGCGGTAAATACATCGCCCTTCACTGACATCAATCGTCCTTCTTCACCCCAAGTACCCAAAGCCTGATGCTCTTCCAAAGTGACAATCAACTTATTTGGCCATTCTCTTTGCACGCTAGCTTTACGTACCCAAGGTACCGCTTCAAATGCAGTACGTACACCGTCCAGATTTGTCGTAAAAAAATTACCCTTCAATTTAGGTAAGGCAGTATCACGAATCGTCAGTGCATTCACGTGTCGTAATGGCTGCTGATCGGCGCCTACCACTTGAATTACTTTTAACGTAAACATCGGACGCTGCACTAACCACCACACACCAGACATCATCAACGCAAGCAAAAAAACACCGAACAACGCATTTGCTGTTGTATTCATAGACCTGACGTCTTGCCACATATGCTTACTGATTACCCTTCGACATCTTTAAGCGAGCGGACTGCAAAATTTTCAGACATAAATCTTCATAACTTAAACCAACTGCACGAGCGGCCATCGGCACCAACGAATGTCCTGTCATGCCTGGCGAAGTATTGACCTCAATCAAAAACGCTTGGTTGTCGGATGCTCGGAGCAATACATCAACCCGCGCCCAGCCTTCACAATTCACTGCGCGGTAAGCGTCTACAGACATTTGCCGTATTTGCTCTGACAATGCATCATCTAACGGCGCAGGACAAAGGTACTTAGTATCGTCAGTAAAATATTTATTCTGATAATCGTAATTACCTTGTGGCGCTACGATCTCAATAATCGGTAAGGCATACGCTTCTTTACCGGTACCCAAAATCGCTACGGTCAGTTCTCGGCCTTGAATAAACTCCTCTGCTAATACCTCGTCATCAAATTGCGCTGCGAGTGCATAGGCATCCTTCATATCGGAGTAGCCATTTACTTTAGTGATGCCAATTGTCGAACCTTCATGTGGCGGTTTTAAAATCAAAGGCAAACTCAGACGATCTGGTACCAGACGCAATTCCGTTTCAGCGTTTAATACTTCGTATGCTGGTGTCGTCAACTGATGGTTCTGCCAAATTTTCTTAGTAAAAATTTTGTCCATTGCAATAGCTGACGCCATTACGCCGCTACCGGTGTAAGGAATACCTAATTGCTCCAGCACACCTTGTAAGCTACCGTCCTCACCAAAACGACCATGCAGAGCGATAAAGACACGATCAAATTTTTCAGCTGCCAGATCAGCCAGACTACGCTCACCAGTATCAAAGCCATGCGCATCCACACCTTTGGTTTTTAAAGCAGCCAGTACGCCCGTGCCGGACATGATCGATATCTCACGCTCAGCGGAGCGCCCACCAAACAGTACGCCAACTTTACCTAATTCTTTTACGTTTGCAATGTCACTCATGATGGCATCTCTGTCTTCTATTCCGTATTAAATTCAATCGTCTTTACTTCGCTTGTATTGAAGTTACCTGCATTAAAGTTACTTGCACTAACTTCGTCAGTCTTGAGTACTTATTAATCTAATGCATTTGCCAGTTTTGCAGGAACAGCGCTGATCGATCCGGCACCCATCACAATCAATACATCGCCATCTTTCAGCACATGTAAAAGATTGTCTGGCATATCGCTAATCTCTTCTACAAAAACCGGCTCTACTTTGCCTGTAACTCTTAAAGCTCTGGCCAGCGCACGACCATCGGCAGCGACGATCGAGGCCTCGCCGGCGGCATACACTTCTGCCAAAACAACTGCATCGGCGGTCGAAATTACCTTAACAAAATCTTCAAATAAATCACGTGTGCGTGTATACCGATGCGGTTGGAAGGCCAGCACCAAACGGCGTCCCGGATACGCACCGCGGGCAGCAGCTAGGGTTGCGGCCATTTCCACCGGATGGTGTCCATAGTCGTCGACCAATGCAAAAGTACCTCCTGCGTGACCGCCTACACTTGTGTCTGCACCGGTATCCGGTAAAGCGATTTCACCATAACGGGTAAAACGACGACCGACGCCATGGAATTCACTTAACGCTTTTTGAGTGGCAGCATCGGCGACACCAACTTCACGGGCGACTGCAATCGCGGCGCACGCATTTTGTATGTTGTGCATACCGGGCTGATTTAAGCTCACGTGCATAGGTTCGCAACCATCCTGGACTACAGTGAATTGCATCATGCCGCCAACAGCTTTAGCATCAATTGCGCGGATATCTGCTTCTTCATGGAAACCGTAAGTCACAATCGGTTTAGAAATAAAGGGCATAATTTCGCGTATATGTGCGTCGTCCAGACAAAGAATAGCGACACCGTAAAATGGCAGACGTTGAGTAAACTCGATAAACGCTTGCTTCAATTTTCCAAAGTCATGCTCATAGGTTTCCATATGATCGGCATCAATATTGGTGATGACTTCAATCACTGGTAACAAATTCAAAAACGAAGCATCAGATTCATCCGCCTCTGCCACAATAAAATCACCACTACCGAGCTTGGCATTAGCACCGGCACTATTTAAACGACCACCAATAACAAACGTTGGATCAAAACCGCCTTCAGCCAGAATACTGGCAACCAGACTGGTCGTAGTAGTCTTGCCGTGAGTGCCTGCAATTGCGATACCGCTTTTTAAACGCATTAACTCCGCCAGCATTAATGCTCTTGGAACGATAGGTATATGCTTTTCTCGTGCGGCAACAACTTCAGGATTATCCGCTTTGACCGCAGTGGAAGTGACGATTGCATCAGCGCCCGCAATATTATC
Organism: Undibacterium sp. GrIS 1.2; assembly: GCF_040544435.1. Taxonomy (NCBI): domain Bacteria; kingdom Pseudomonadati; phylum Pseudomonadota; class Betaproteobacteria; order Burkholderiales; family Oxalobacteraceae; genus Undibacterium; species Undibacterium sp. GrIS 1.2. Next base: position 68,764 of record NZ_JBEONP010000025.1, on the reverse strand, counting down.
TGCTGCGTGACCAAGCATCACTTTTGCGCCTAGACTGGCTAACCTTTGTGAGGCCGCGTTACTACCTAAATCCGAACCAGAAATCGTATAGCCCAGATTAAGCAAGACCTCGGCAATACCGCTCATTCCGGAGCCACCGATACCGACAAAATGAATGTGTTTGACTTTATGTTTCATATTTTTTCAGGCTAACTGCTCTAATACTTTTGCAATAGTTTCATTAGCTTGACGTTGACCTAAACTATAAGCAGTCTCTGCCATCGCCAAACATTGTTCTCTCGTGATGCTTTGTAACTTTGCCGCTAAGTCAACTGGGTTTAATTCGCGCTGCGGTAAATAAACTGCCGCTTTCTGCTGTGCCATCCATTGTGCATTGTCCTTCTGATGTGACGTACTAGACGCAACGAACGGCACTAAAATACTAGCAACACCAGCTGCTGTCAGTTCCGATATGGTGATTGCACCAGCCCGGCAAATAACCAGATCAGCATCAGCATATCGACGCGGCATATCATCAATAAAATCCAATACTTCTGCTCGTACAACATACGTGGCATAGCTTGCACGTAAAACATCAATATGTTTTTTTCCCGATTGGTGCGTAACTAATGGACGGTCTTGTTCTGGGATCAATGCTAATGCGGCAGGTAAATTTGTGTTTAAGGCTTGTGCGCCAAGGCTACCGCCGACGACTAATATTTTTAATGGCCCTGTCCTTGTTACATAACGCTTCGTAGGTTCTGGCAGAGTACAGATTTCAGTACGTATAGGATTGCCAGTAACCTGAACTTTATTATGATTAACGAGACCGCTAGACGGCAAACCGAATAGCACGCGTTTAGCTAAAGGACGCAATAATTTATTCGACAATAACAAGGCAGAATCAGCATTCATGAGCACGACTGGTTTGCCACGCAAGGCCGCCATCACACCGCCTGGCACGGTCACATAACCACCCATACCCAGGACTACGTCGGGTTGTCGCTGCCCCAAAATTTTTAGGCAACTAAAGAAACTAACGGCTAATTTAAAAGCGCCACTGAATGTATGCATCAAGCCTTTGCCACGCATACCGGTAAATGTAATGGTATCCATTGCCACACCGTGCTGAGGAACAATCTGGTTTTCCATACCACTGCTAGTACCAAGCCAAGAGACTTGCCAGCCACGCGCTTTCATCGTTTCCGCAATCGCTAAGCCAGGGAAAATATGTCCCCCAGTACCAGCAGCCATGATCATCAGTTTCTTTTGTGTCATAGCCGCCCCCCACGCATCAGGAGGCGATTTTCATAATCTATTCTGAGCAAAATCGCCAAGCCCACACAATTAATCAATACACCAGAACCGCCGTAACTCATTAAAGGCAAAGTTAAACCCTTAGTGGGTAGTAAGCCCAAATTGACGCCCATATTGATGAATGCCTGTACGCCGATCCAGATACCAATACCCTTTGCGGTCAAACCGGCGAATGTCAAATCCAATGCGATTGCCTGACGACCGATTTCAAAGGCCCGCTTTAATATCCAGTAGAACAATAAAATCACGACCAGTACGCCAGCAAATCCCAATTCTTCGCCAATGACTGCCAGTAAAAAATCGGTATGTGCTTCTGGCAGGTAATGCAGTTTTTCGACACTTGCTCCCAGCCCGACACCGAACAATTCGCCGCGGCCAAATGCGATCAGCGAATGTGTTAATTGATAGGCTTTACCCAGTGCATGGTCTTCATCAAACGGACTGAGGTAGGCAAAGATCCTTTCGCGACGCCATGGGGAAAGCATAATCACCGCGCTGAAAATCCCGACAAGTGTCACTGCAATTCCGCCAAACCAGATACCGTTAATACCACCTAAAAACAAAATACCCATAGCGACACAAACAATCACGCCGAATGCACCCAGATCTGGCTCAAGCAGCAATAGCAAACCCACGACGCCAACCGCCGCTGCCATTGGCAGAAAACCTTTAGTCAGCTTGTGCATATATTCTTGTTTGCGCACGGTGTAATCGGCAGCATATAAAACGATAAATAGCTTCATCAATTCTGAGGGCTGAAGATTGAATACCTTGAACGATAGCCAACGTTTAGCGCCATTCACTCCTTTGCCTAAACCAGGTACCAACACCGCAACCAGCAATATCAAAGTGACTACAAACAAATAGGGTGCCCACTTTTGCCAGGTAGCGATCTTGATACGAAACACAAATAAGCCAGCGACTAAAGAGACGCTGATAAACATCGCCTGCCGCAGTAAAAAATGATAGTTTTTATAGTTAGTATATTTAGGTGAATCCGGCAAAGAAATTGAAGCAGAGTAGACCATCACCATACCGAACAACATCAAGATCAATGTCACCCAAACTAAAGCTTGGTCGTACTCCATCATCTTGGAACGCTTGGCCAAATGTGACGCAGTAACTGGCTCTGCCGTAAACGGCAGCCACTTACCGAGTGACAAAATGGCTTGCTTCATCAGAATATCTCCCCGCGTGCCAGACCGATTTCTTTTGCCGTATCAATAAATACCTCTGCACGATGCGCATAATTGCGGAACATGTCTAAGCTCGCACAGGCGGGCGATAACAAGACAATATCGCCTTCTACTGCCTGCTCAGACGCGGCCTGCACTGCCAGTTCCAGGCTAGCGCAATCAATCATATCTACCTGACTGATTTGAGCTGCATTACGAATCTCGCCCGCATCTTTACCGATCAAAAATACGGCTTTGGCATACTGCGCAATCACACTCGCCAAAGGTGAAAAGTCTTGGCCCTTGCCGTCACCACCAGCGATCAAAAGAATGCGTTTTTGCTGATCGTTTGATGCAAGTAGTTCTTGGCCTAATCCTTTTAACGCAGCGACTGTTGCGCCGACATTCGTACCCTTGCTATCGTCGACATAATCGACACCAGCAATGCTGGCAACTAGCTCTACCCGATGTGGCTCACCTTGATATTCACGTGCGCCATGTAATAAAGGAGCAAACGATAATCCGATAGCGCGACATAAAGCTAATGCGGCTAATACATTGGCTGCATTGTGTTGGCCACGTATTTTGAGTGCATCGACTGGCATCAGACGCGACATACTTACAGGGATATCTATCACTTCTTTTTTCTTGCGACGACTAAGTACAGGCGCATCTTCAGTGGGTATTGCGGTTGCCAACCAGGTCATACCATGCTCGTTTAATAGTCCCAGATCATTCGCTTGTAGCGGTGCATTGACGCCAAAAGTGATGAAGTTACTATCTGGCTTAGCCATGGCCATGACCAAGGCATCATCACGATTAAGTACCTGCAAAGTTTGTGCGCCAAAAATACGTGACTTATCCGCGCAATACGCTGCCAAATCCCCATGCCAGTCTAGATGGTCTTGCGTAATATTCAGCACCGTCGCAACATCAGCATTTAGACTATAAGTCGTGTGTAGCTGAAAACTAGACAACTCCAGCACCCATACTTGAGGCAAGCTTCCAAACTCTAATCCTTCGTGCGACAGCTCTTCTCTCTCCAATTCTTCTCGCAGTACATCCAGCACCGCGGGACTAATATTGCCAGCAAGCTTAGTCGTCAAACCCGCACGTTCACATAATTGACCGACTAAACTGGTGACTGTAGTTTTGCCATTAGTGCCTGTAATCGCGATGATTTTCGGTGTGTAATTACGCTCTGCTTTCAAAGCATCTAAGGCTTGCGCGAATAATTCAATCTCACCCCAGACCGGAATATTTTTCTGCTTCGCTTCTGGCAACAAACTTGCCAGTTCACGCAAAGGCGACAAGCCGGGACTAACGGCAACTACATCAATAGACTCTAATAAAGAGGTCGTAAATTCACCACCGACAAACTCGATCGACGTAGATAAAGAAGTCAATATGGCTAAACGATCAGGGGCAGTCCGTGTATCAGCAACGCGCAAGCGTGCGCCACAGCGCAGCAGCCACTGCGCCATTGCTAGCCCGGTTTCACCCAAGCCTAATACCAAGACATGTTTGCCTGAAAAATCCATTTTACTTATCGCAATTTCAGTGAGGACAAACCAACTAATACCAACATCATGGAAATGATCCAAAAGCGCACAACTACCTGCGTTTCTTTCCAGCCCTTTTGTTCAAAATGATGGTGTAAGGGAGCCATTAGAAATAATCGGCGACCAACGCCATATCGCTTTTTAGTAAATTTAAAATACCCAACTTGCAACATGACGGACACTGTCTCAACAACAAAAATACCGCCCATGATGAACAAAACAATTTCTTGACGAACGATCACCGCGACGGTGCCGAGTGCACCACCGAGCGCGAGCGCCCCAACGTCGCCCATAAAGACCTGCGCGGGATGTGCGTTAAACCATAAGAAAGCCAGACCAGCACCAGCCATTGCACCGCAAAAAATCAATAGCTCACCTGCGCCTGGGATATGTGGAATCAGCAGATATTTGGCATAACCAACGTTACCAGTCAGATAGGCAAATAGACCCAGAGCAGAACCCACCATGATGGTGGGCATGATTGCCAGACCGTCTAAGCCATCAGTAAAATTAACCGCATTGCTAGTACCAACAATCACACAATAAGTCAGTCCAATAAAGCCCCAGACACCTAAGGGATAACTGATAGATTTGAAGAAAGGCACAATCAAATCAGCCTTTGGCGGCAAGTCCATACTAAAACCTGATTGCACCCAAGCGACAAACAATTCCAATACTTTGGTATTAGACGGAGCAGAAACCGTGAAAGCGAGATAAAACGCTGCGACAATACCGATCAACGACTGCCAGAAATATTTCTCTCTCGATCGCATACCTTCCGGGTCTTTGTAAACAACCTTACGATAATCATCAGCCCAGCCAATCGCACCAAAACCTAAAGTGACAATCAGAACAATCCAAACAAAGCGATTACTCAGATCAGCCCACAGCAAAGTAGAAATACCGATGGAAATCAGGATCAATACGCCACCCATAGTTGGCGTACCCGATTTAACTAAATGCGTTTGTGGACCATCAGTACGAACCGCTTGTCCGACTTTCAAACGAGTCAGCATGCGGATCACGGCAGGGCCAGCAAAAATACCAATAGAGATCGCTGTCAACGTAGCGAATACCGCACGAAAAGTAATAAAACCAAAGACTCGTAAAAATCCGATATCTTGCTTAAAAAATTCCGCTAACCAAAGCAACATATTAGTGACTTCCTATAGTTTGTTGTTTAGTTAAATGCGCAACGACTCTTTCCATTTTCATGAAGCGAGAACCCTTGATTAAGACCGTACTATGAGGATGGATCAGCGTATCTAAAGTTGCGCATAAAGCGTCAACATCATCAAAATGTTGTGCCCCGCTGCCAAATGCGTCAGCTACATACTTAGCCAGATCACCAAGAGTCAATAAGCTACTAATGCCCGATTCGCGCGCGTAGTTACCGATTTCTTCATGGAATGCAATACCTTCGTCGCCAACCTCACCCATATCACCCAAGACTAAAATATGGTCTTCATTATTTTTGTTGGTTTGCTCCGCAAGTACCGCAATCGCTGCGCGTACTGAGTCCGGATTGGCGTTATAAGTGTCGTCGATAATCGTGGCGCCGTTGTGTGCCTGCTTATTTTGCAGGCGACCATTGACTGGGCTAAACGCTTGCAAACCTAGGGCAATAATATCGTTCGGCACACCAATGCTATGGCAGCAGGCTGCTGCGGCTAAAGCATTGCGTATATTATGAATACCAGCCGCGGCCAGTTTGACGGTAAAACGATTCGCCCCAATACGCATTTGCAATTCGCTGCCAAATGTTTGTGCTACATAAGTTGCACTAACATCGGCATCTTCGCTTAGGCCGAAGCTCACAATTTTTCGCTGTCCGCTCTCTGTAGCGTAGTTGCGCCATAAATCAGAATACATATCATCTGCTGGAAATACTGCGATACCATCAGCCGGAAGTTGGCGTAATACCATACCGTTTTCTTCTGCAACTGCTTGTACAGTTTGCATAAATTCTTGATGCTCGCGCTGGGCATTATTGACCAGCGCAACCATCGCTTGCGCAATAGATGCCAGTACGGCGATCTCGCCAGGATGATTCATCCCTAGTTCAAACACCGCTGTACGATGGGTCTCGGTCAAGCGTAAAACGGTCAGTGGCACACCAATTTCATTGTTTAAATTACCGTTAGTAGCAAGATTATGTTCTGTTCCAACATAGGTATTAAGGATGGATGCGATCATTTCCTTAACCGTAGTTTTACCGTTACTACCCGTAACGGCAATAACAGGCAAGGTAAATTGTTGACGCCAATAACGTCCAATTTCTTGCAAAGCCGTCAGTGTATTTGGCACGATTAGCGCTGGCACTTTGAATTCAGAACCACTCACATCTGCTGGCAAGTGATCTACTACAACTGCTGCGGCACCTTTTGAAACCACATCGTGCAAAAAATCATGTGCATCGAAATGCTCACCACGCAAGGCAATAAATAAATCGCCGGCTTTGACCTTACGGCTATCCGTCGTTAAACCAGTAATTTCAATTTCTAAGCTTGTATTTGCCTGAGACCCAACTGCATGGAGTTGAGAGCCATTAACAGCGGCTTGCAATTGGCGAAGAGTCGCGCGCATCAATTGCCCCTCTTCACATTGCCGCTAGTGGCAACGGTGGCTAATGCTAACGATGCATGTTCTTCATCAGAGAACGGCCATTTTTTACCATTAATATCTTGATAGCTTTCGTGCCCCTTACCCGCTAACAGCACCACATCATTATTACCCGCATGCTTAATCGCAAATAGAATCGCCGCTGCGCGATCCTCTATGACAGGAGGCTTATCACTCATACCCTGCAAAATATGTGCAATGATTTGAGAGGGATTTTCTGTACGTGGATTATCACTAGTAACCACTACATGCTGCGCCTGTTCCGCGATCTTACCCATTTGAGGACGCTTGCCCGGGTCACGATCACCACCACAACCGAATACGCACCATAGTTCGCCATGCCGCTCTAACGCGACTTGCTGCAATGTCTGTATAGTTTTTTCTAAAGCATCAGGAGTATGTGCATAGTCGATGATCACCATGACATGACCTGGCGTACCAAGCTGTTGCATGCGCCCTGGCACTGAAGTCAGTTTTTCAATAACTGAAACGGCCTTACTCCAAACAACTCCCGTCGCTAACAGGACACTAAGTACGCCCAGTATGTTGCTTACATTAAAGCGGCCTATCATTTGTGTTTTTACCAGACCAGAACCATAGGGGGAGTCCACATGAAAGCTGGTACCAGAGTGGTGTGTACGAATATTACTAGCAAAGATAACCGCGGCATCAGGATGCTCTTTATGCTCAATGCTATAAGCTAATACCTGTGTTTTTTGCTGGGTCGTTTTGAGATGTTGTACTAACTGGACGCCATAAGCATCATCCAGATTGAGTACTGCCACGCCCAAATCAGGCCAATCAAACAACATAGTTTTGGCGGCAGCATATGCCGCCATATCACCATGGTAATCAAGGTGATCACGGGTCAAATTGGTTAACAACGCAACGTCAACATGCAGGCCATTTAAACGACCTTGATGCAAACCAATTGAAGATGCTTCGATCGCTAAAGCCTTGGCGCCGGTATCTCGTAAATCGGCAAGACGACGCTGTAATTGAATCGCATCTGGCGTTGTAAAGCCTGTTTCAACCAAATTATGTAGTACGCCATCTTTATAATTGCCAACACCCAAAGTGCCGATAACCGCACTAGGTTTTCCTGTCAAAGACAGGGCTTTTGCCAACCATTGCGAGCAAGATGTTTTGCCATTTGTACCCGTCACCGCAACGGTCAGCATGTCACGATCAGGCTGTGCATACCAGGCATGCGCAATCTCGCCAGCTTTGGCTTGTAGTTGCGGGATTGGTTTGTGCGGCACTGGCCATGCGGTATCCCAAACAAACTCTTCTGCTTCAAAATCGTCTGATTCAAACACCACTGCAGCAGCACCATTAGCAATCGCATCTTGAATATGCCGGCGCCCGTCACCAGAGCTACCAGCGATTGGGAAAGCAAAAAATACATCACCCGCAGCAATCGCGCGCGAATCGGAACTGAGTTGTGAAAGCGGCGTTACAGCAGGAAGCTGTCTTAGCCATTTTAAAATTTCTGTCATGGATTCTTTATGGTCGATCATTACATGCTCTCCTCTACACTATTGTCAGGAATGATGCTGGTGACATTAGAATCGGGGGAAACATTCATAGACCGTAATACATTTGCGGTAATCGCAGCGAATACCGGAGCGGCAACCGTACCGCCAAAGTGGCCGCCGACTGTTGGCTCATCTACCATCACTGCAACAATCACGCGGGGATTAGATACCGGGGCGAAACCAACAAAGTCAGCCACGTATTTAGTGACATAACGACCGCCTTCTATCTTGTAAGCCGTACCAGTTTTACCAGCTACACGATAACCGGCGATACGCGCCTGCGTTGCGGTACCACCAGGCTCCGTTACCGATTCCATCATCAGACGTACTTGTTGTGCCGTTTTTTCTGAAATCACACGATGCGCTACGGGCAATACTTCCGAGCGCTGAAAGGTCAAGGGAATGATGTCGCCGTTACGAGCAAAAATCATGTAGGCACGCGCTATCTGAATTAATGAAACAGAAACGCCATGGCCGTAACTCATCGTCGCCTGTTCGATCGGACGCCAAGTTTTAAAGTTGCGCAAGCGTCCGGCAACTGCACCCGGAAAACCAAATTTTGGCTGCTGCCCAAAACCGACTGTCGTGAACATTTCCCACATCTCTCGTGGCGGCATTTGCAAAGCGATTTTTGCAGTCCCGATATTCGATGATTTTTGTATGACTTGAGCGACGCTCAAAATACCTTCTTTGTGTGCATCATGAATAGTCGCGGTACCGATCGTCATACTGCCAGGCGCAGTCTGAATCTGCGTCTCCGGCGTAACACGTCCAGTCTCTAGCGCCAGTGCAACCGTAAACGGCTTCATCGTCGAACCAGGCTCAAACGTATCGGTCATCACACGATTACGCAATTGCGCACCCGTCAGCACAGAACGATCATTCGGGTTGTAGGAAGGCAGATTGACTAAAGCCAGAACCTCACCCGTTCTGGCATCCAAGACAACCGCACCGCCCGCTTTAGCTTTATGTTTTTCTATCGCTTCTTTTAGATGGGTATAAGCAATGTATTGAATTTTGCTATCAATAGACAAAGTCAAATCCTTGCCATCATGCGGCTCACGAATCGCCTCGATATCTTCAACGATACGACCCAGACGATCTTTGATGACACGACGATTGCCTGTCTTACCAGCCAGATTTTTTTCTGATGCCAGCTCTATTCCCTCTTGGCCTATATCTTCTACATTAGTAAAGCCGACGACATGCGCCATCACTTCACCCTCGGGATAAAAGCGCTTATATTCTTTACGGGTTTCTATACCGGAGATACCAAGTGCAACAATTTTTTCTGCGATATCGGCATCTACCTGCCGTTTGAGGTACACAAATTGACGATCCGAATCTAGTTTTTTACGTAACTCAGCCTCGGTCATTTCTAGCAAACCAGCGAGTTGAAGTAATTTTTCTTTTGGCGCTTCCAACACATCATCAGGAATCGCCCATACGGCTTTGACCGGTACAGAAGATGCCAATACCTGGCCACTTCTGTCAGTAATCCTGCCGCGAGTTGCGGGCAACTCCAAGGTGCGGGTGTAACGACTGGCGCCCTGCCTTTGTAAAAATTCTGTCGTCATCCCTTGCAACCACAGGGCGCGCGCCATCAATGCCAGGAAAGCGATAAATAAGAAAAATAAAACCAAGCGCGAACGCCAGACTGGTAACTTAACAACCAATAATGGGCTAGACGAAAAGGGAACGCCTTTCGCTGCCGCAGTACGTGAACTGCCGGATGAGCGACTCATTTCAGCCCAGCTGCAGTCAGGTATTGTGTACGGTCAGGCGTGACCGGCACCATGTTCAGTTCTTTACTGGCGTTCTCTTCAATCCGTGCATGCTTGCCAAAAGTAGATTGATCCAGTTTTAGCTGCGTCCATTGCAACTCATATTGTCTGGCGGCAGCTTGTGCGCGCTCCAACTCGATAAATAAGCGACGCGCCTGGTACTGGGAATTAATCAAAGACAGTGCACACATCATGAGCACGGCACCCAGCAAAAAATTTAAGCGTCCGCTCATTTTCCACCGCCGGGAATATGTGCAGGCAAACGTTCTGCTACACGCAAAATAGCCGAGCGTGCTCTTGGATTTGCCGTGACTTCTGCATCTGAGGGCTTGATTTTTTTGATCAGCTTCATCTCTGGCTGCGGTAAATCAACAGAGCGAATCGGCAAGCGGCGATCTGGTTGCGGCAAGGTCACTTTGGAGGCAAAAAATTGCTTCACAATGCGGTCTTCCAGCGAATGAAAGCTGATTACAACCATGCGACCGTGAGGTGCCAGGCTGGCGTATGCCCCGGCCAAACCTATTTCAAGATCTTCCAGCTCCTTATTGATGAAAATCCGTATAGCCTGAAAGGTGCGAGTTGCCGGGTCTTTGCCCTTCTCGCGAGTTTTGACGGTGTTTGCGACGATCTCGGCAAGTTGTCGAGTACTTGAAATGGACTGGACCGCCCGGCGAGCAACAATCGCCTTTGCAATCTGAAAAGCAAACCGTTCTTCCCCATAATTTTTTATAACCTCCCTGATTATTTGTTCATCTTCAGTCGCCAGCCACTCCGCTGCGGAGATGCCACGAGTGGTATCCATGCGCATGTCCAGCGGTCCATCTGCCCTAAAACTAAAACCTCGGCTCGCGTCATCCACTTGCGGCGACGAGATGCCTAAATCCATCAAAATCCCATCCACTTGTCGCACACCGCGCTCTTGCAAAGCCTCTTCCATGGTGGCAAAACTGTCGTGTACGATTTCAAAACGGGGATCAATAATTTGCTGCGCACTGGCTATCGCCTGTGTGTCTTTATCAAATGCAATCAGGCGACCGGAGGAATTTAAGTGTTGCAAGATTTTGCGACTATGTCCGCCACGCCCAAAGGTACCGTCAACAATCACAGCTGCGGCGCGTTCGCCAGTCAAGTCCAAGGCCTCAACGGCCTCATCCAGCAACACGGTCTGGTGCTTGTAATCTTCTGCTAAGGTCAAAGTCATTGTGCCGCTCAGAAGGAGAAATTGCTGAGCGCGTCAGGCGCCCCGCTGGCAATGGCTTTGGCTTCGTTCTCGGCGAGGCGGGCAGCATCCCAAATTTCAAAATGGGTGCCCATGCCGAGCAACATCACATCACGCTGCATGTTGACAGCGGTGCGTAATTCAGGCGCTACGAGGATGCGGCCAGCGCCATCCATCTCGACATCAGAGGCATTGCCTAAAAAAATACGCTTCCAATCACGCGCCTGGATCGGCCAGGCAGCAATCTTCTCGCGGTGCGCCTCCCACGTCGGGCGCGGAAAAAGCAGCAAGCAACCATCTGGATGACGGGTTAAAGTGATACGGCCTTCACATTGCAGGCTGAGAGCGTCGCGATGCCGGGCAGGAACTGTCATTCTGCCTTTTGCATCGAGATTGAGTGAGGACGCCCCTTGGAACACGTTGAACCTTTTATCTTGATCAAATTACTGAATTATTCTTTTCAGAAACTTTATTTTCACCACAAAAATACACTTTTTCACACTATTGCCCACTTTAGAGGATCACTTGAAGCGGGTCAAGCGAATTTAAGTATGATTTTTTGAAATTCTTTAATGAAGTCAAGGACTTAGCGCACATACCCAATCTAATGAAAAAGAGAATATTCCAATAAATTAACGACTTACGATGGGTAGTGAAAGTAGCTCCTCACATATACCCATGTGTTTAGCTAAAAATTACGGAAAAAAGAATGTGCACGTTTTAAATGCTGATAAGAAATATCCGAAATTTGGATAAGTGGCATATGAACCGCTGTAGTAGCCAAATTGAACGGTTTTGCAGAAGATGGCGGAAGGTATAAATTGCCAATCCATAAGCCAAGAAAAACGTGGGACACATGACAGCGCGGTCAAAATCAGAAATTTAAGCGCGATTTCTCATGAGGATCTGGCAGAGTCAAAATAATATACTCATATACAGTATATTTAGAGTGTCCAATTAAAACCTGGACAATTGACTGATTTTAAAAAAATTAATGGGGAGTATATTGAGATGATTGCATATTTACTCGTTATTTCAGACGATTATGCGCCGTCTGGCATGTCCGCAGTTGCAAACAAAGACTGAACTACCCGCTAAGGACTGCGGTTTTAGCTAGGTACTTAGTTACATACTTAGTTACATACTTAGTTACATACTTAGTTACATACTTAGTTGCTGATTCGGTTGCTAATTCAGTTGCTGAATCAGTTACTCACTTCAGCGCCGCCTGCGCCTGCTTTTGAAGTAAGGCTAAAAATTCGCTCTCGGGTATCGCTTTACTGAAATAAAAACCTTGATATTCATCGCATCGGCTTTCTTTCAGTTTCTGGAGTTGCAATTCCGTCTCTACGCCTTCTGCAATGACTTTCAGGCTCAGAGTATGTGCCATGGCGACAATCGCCAGCACGATTGCGGTGTCATTTACATCGCCAGGGATGTCTTTGATAAACGAACGATCAATTTTGACGCTATCTACAGGAAAGCGTTTCAGATACGCCAAGGAAGAATAACCAGTACCAAAGTCATCAATCGATAGCGTGAAACCAGCGTCTTTTAAGCCATCCATCAAAACGATCGCTTGATCCCGGTTATGCATTACCATGCTTTCGGTGATTTCAAACTCAATCCAGCTCGGGTGAACGCGCCAGAAATCAACCACGCTCTTAACCTCTTCCAGCAGATGCACATCATTAAATTGCGAGCCAGACAAATTGATGGCGACTCGCCCAAATGAGGCATCCATCGCGCGGAAAGTGAGAATATCGCGGCAGGCGATATCTAACACCAGCATTCCAAGCCGCGCAATTAAACCGGCCTCTTCTGCCAATGTAATGAAGTCTCCCGGGAACAGAATGCCGCGTTCAGGATGATTCCAGCGTACCAGTGCCTCTGCGCCGACGATCTTGCCAGAAATTACATGGACCTTAGGCTGGTAATACACAACAAACTCACGGCGCTCTAGCGCACGCCGCAAGCGCGCCTCAAACGCCAGACGCTCTACCGTGTGCACGTTCATCTCTGAAGCATAGAACTGGTAATTATCCTTGCCTTTGTTTTTGGCTCGATACATCGCAATATCGGCATTTTTCATCAGCGTGGGCGCGTCGCGTCCGTCATCGGGGAAAGTCGCAATACCGATACTGGCACTGAGCTGGCACTCTTGCCCGCGCAATTCAAACGGATTTGATGCCTCTTGCAATAATTTGTCTGCAATGTCGCCCAGATCACGAGGATCGCTAAACTGATCGATCAAGAGAATAAATTCATCGCCACCGACGCGGGCAACGATATCGGATTCACGCAGGCAATCCTTAAAGCGTTGCGAAATATTGCGCAAGACCGTATCGCCCTCGTCATGTCCAAAGGTGTCGTTGATATTTTTAAAGCGATCCAGATCCAAGAAAAACACCGCCAAGCGGCTGCGATTGCGCTCGGCATGCGCCAGGGATTTTGCTAAATGCTGGTTATATAAGAAGCGATTTGGTAAGCCGGTCAACTCATCGTAATGGGCTAGCTTAAGTATTTTGTCTTCTGAGCGACGACCTTCAATTGCGATGCTGGCAATGTCAGTTGTGATGCCGACCAGTCTCAGATCATCATCGCTCAGGGGCGACATGTCAGAGACAAAGATACTGAAGCTGCCGAGCAACTGGCCTTTTTTACCCATAATCGGCCAGGCACCACAGGCATGAAAATCAGACAGACTTTCTATCGAGTTCACAAATTGCATTGAAGCTGCATGTTGAAAATTCCCAATCCATACTGGTCCGGCATTCAAAATTGCTTCACTCCAGACACCATTACCGTAAGTGACTGGCATGCCATTTAACTGAGACTTAACGACCTCTGGGAAATTTTTTCCTACATTCATACCAAAGGAATGCAGTTCATTACTCAGCAATTGAATGCCGCAACGCCATTGGGGTGACATTTTTTCTGCAAACTGACAAATCGACTCCAAGACCGACAACATATCTTCATTGCTAGCAATCAGTTGCAGTAATTGATTTTGCCCCTCGACTAAATGCTCTACATATTTTCGGGAATTAACATTCCGCATCACACAAAAGATTAAATCGTCTGCGCCAATTTCTACCCGGCTCATCGTCACTTCGCTATATTGCAAAATACCCTTACGTTCCACTACCCATTCAAAATGCTGTACTTCGCCGGCAAAGGCGGCATTGGTCAAAGACTCAATTAACTGGTCACGTTGTAACCCGGGCAAATGGCGTACGGCTTGATTTTCTGGCGAGAACCGCCCTGCACGCCGCCCTAATAACTCAGACCGGTCACTGACGCCAAACATGTTTAATGCGGCGAGATTGCAATCGACATACACGTAGTCACGATTAATCAACAAGATCGTATCTTGCGCATCCTGAAATAAGACCCGATAGCGATTCTCACTGGCGCGTAACTCTTCTGCTGATTTACGCAGGCTGCGAAGCTTGGCGATTAATAGAATCACCAACAGCAAAATACAGCCTATCGTCAGCACAGTGAAGATTAGTTTTTGTCGGGACCGGTCATTCCAGTCAGACAAAATGCTGGATAACTCTTTGGCATACACCAATACAATCGGGAAATCGTTCGTTTTCCGATAGGTATAAATCAATTCCTTTGTATTTCCAGCGTCGGCGGCATCGCGAATAAACGGCGCATCTTGTATTGCGCCCTCTACCGTATTTAAACGCACACCGTTGGCGAGCAAAGACTTGGCGACATACTGCGTCAAATAACGCGCATCGTATGGAGCCCTAACATAGATATTGCCCACATCATCATGTAAAGAAATCGCTGCGCTGCCATCTCTGGCCAGGCGCTCATAAAAATCCTGCAAATAATTCAGACCGATATATGCCTGAATCACGCCAAGATAATCGCCACGCTGATTGAAAAAATTTCTGGCTACCGGCAATACCCAGCGCGTCGTATTTTTTAGCATGATCGGCTTACCAGTCACGACCGTGGTGTCCGTCGGATGGCTAAGCAGCTCTTTAACGTAGGGGATATTCCCCATGTTTTGCGTCTCAGCAGGGAATTGGAAAGACGTTACCCACAAGATGCCATTGTGGTCAATCATAGAAAGTGATTGAAGAAAAGGGGAATCCTGGCGCTGGTTGATCAGTATCTTGCGGACTTCCGCCTCATCAAGCTCGGCAGATTCGCTTTGGGTCTGGATTTCTTCTGCGGCAGCGTTAATAGAACGGGTTGCATCATGCAAAATCCGGCTGGCATGCTCTTCTAAAATCCTTACCGCCAAGTAGCTGCTCTCTTGTGCGGAAGCAAGCGTCAATTGCTTGTCTTGCGCAATAGACCACCAAGTTTGCGCCATGATAGCGACCACAATCAGACTCACAAAGACTAAAAAAGCCAGAGTAGGCAGATCATGCCATTGACGATTGCTTGCCTTTCTCTCCATGCGCTACCCTCGTTTGAATGTTCGCCTAGGTACTTGTTGGGCTATGTCGTGACTATTGTCGTTATTTATTATTAGCGGCAGCTATTTACTTATATGAAGACTAAAACAAAATTTCCTCGCGGCAAAGCTAAATCATACACAGCGATGCTATTTCAGCAAATTAAAACTCAGATTACATGCTTTCGCCATTTGGATATGCCTCACATTAATGCCTTAAACATTTGCTGCACGGCTTTATGATTTATTTTAAATGGTGGCGGTTGCAAGTAATTTCGGGCAATTACTTACTTGAGACAAATGCCGATGCCATCAGATACCATCGTTTTAAAGCTGCTTTAAGTGTAACACCGGGGATTTATGAATTGGGTACGCGGAATACTAATTTGATATTTGATCATCTTGAAATAGACAATCGGGGGATAAAAATGAAGCAGGCCGGTAGGCCGGATTCTGTTACGGCACTGCGCATTGCTGCCTCGTGCTATGACAATCATTCCTCTAGGCCGGGGATTGCTCCCAGGCTCAAGCTTTCTACCCGCACGCTCCGCGAGCCGCCTCAACGCGTGCCTATTTGAAATTGCTCCGGGTGGAGGTTACCGCGTTTCACCGTAACTAAATACGCTCGTCTCTGTGGCCCTATTCCTCGTCTTATACCTCGGCTTGCGCTCTGGCTTTCAACGTACGGCCGTTAGCCGTCACCCTGCTCTATGGAGTCCGGACCTTCCTCCCGCTTTGGCTCACACCAAAGCCAGCGATTGTCTGGCCTGCTTCGGGCGCTATTGTAACAGCATGGCGCAATGCAACATCGAAATAGCTGCCTGAAACCACGAGAGGATGCGAATTTCAATGTCAAAAACAGCACGTCAGCGGTGCTTTCTGCTAGCGTATGGTTTTTTCCGAACTGGTCTAATCCTCATGCTCAAATCTCGCTCTGGTGGTCAATTGGTGGTAGATGCTTTGCAAGTACACGGCGTGGATACTATTTTTGGAGTGCCGGGCGAAAGCTATTTGCCAGTGCTGGACGCGCTGCATGACAGCCCGATTCGCTTCATCATCAATCGTCAGGAAGGCGGTGCCGCCTTTATGGCCGACGCTTACGGCAAGATGACCGGACGCCCGGGTATTTGTTTTGTGACGCGTGGCCCTGGCGCGACCAATGCATCGATTGGCGTACATACGGCTTATCAAGATTCTACGCCGATGATTTTATTTGTTGGCCAGGTGGGCAATGATTTTGTCGAGCGCGAGGCGTTTCAGGAAATCGACTATCGTCGTATGTATGGTCCGATGGCAAAATGGGTAGCGCAAATTGACCGTGCAGATCGTATTCCCGAATACATTGCCCGCGCTTTTCAGGTTGCTACCAGTGGTCGCCCGGGACCAGTCGTATTGGCGTTGCCTGAGGATTGTTTATCCGCGATGGCGGAAGTCGCGGATACCCGCCACTACACACCGATACAGGCGTCAGCGTCTGAAACCCAATTAGCACAGTTCCGACGCTTGCTGTCAGCGGCTCAGCGTCCGGTGGTGATCTTGGGTGGCAGCGGTTGGGATCAGCAAGCATGCGACAACATCACTAGCTTTGCCACTAGCCATGACTTGCCGATGACATGCGCTTTCCGTTTTCAGGATTTGATGGACAATGCGCATCCCAATTATGCGGGCGACGTCGGCATAGGCATCAATCCTAAGCTGGCAAAGCGGATACAAGAGGCGGATCTCGTCATCGCCATCGGACCACGCTTAGGAGAAATGACCACCAGTGGCTACACGTTGTTAGAAGCGCCGATCCCGCGTCAAAAACTGATCCATATTCATAGCGACGCACTAGAGCTGGGACGCGTGTATCAAGCTGATTTAATGATCAATAGCGGCATGAAAGAGATCGCCGAGTGTCTGGCAGAAATGGCGGCACTCGATGCCAGCGCCTGGCAAGGTACCGCAGCGGCGGCACGTGCGGAACTCCTTGCATGGCAACAAGAACCAGCTATTTTTAAAAACGAGCAAGCGCCGCTCAACCTCTGGCAAGTGGTACAGGATATTATGCAAAATACGCCTGCCGATACCATCATGACAAACGGTGCTGGCAACTACGCCACTTGGGCGCATCGCTACTTCCGATACGGTGGCTGGCGTACACAGCTGGCGCCGACATCGGGGGCGATGGGTTACAGCGTCCCGTCAGGTGTGGCGGCCAAAATCATCGCACCAGAGCGCACTGTCATCACTTTTGCCGGCGATGGCGAATATCTGATGAACGGACAAGAACTCGCCACCGCCGTCCAATACCAGGCTGGCGTGATCATTATTGTCTTCAACAATGGCATGTTTGGCACCATCCGTATGCATCAGGAAAAAAACTTCCCAAACCGCGTCTCCGGTACTGAATTACACAACCCAGATTTTGCAGCACTGGCACGTGCCTATGGAGCAAGCGGTGAGGTCGTCAGCAACACAGCAGAGTTTGCCCCTGCCCTGCAACGCGCACTGGCGCATACGCAGACCAATCATTTACCTGCATTGATTGAATTACGTTACGACGGCAACCTGATCACACCGGGAATGAGCCTGGCGCAAATGCGACAAGCCGCCTTGGATGCACAATCAAAGCCGGCTTAAATAGTTTATTAAAAATTTCATTCGTCCCTCAATGAACGTACAAGACTTTGCACAGCAAATTGGTATCAGTCCACACACCGTCCGCTATTACGAAAAAATCGGCTTACTACCCGATGTAAGGCGGACGGCAAGCGGGCATCGTGATTTTTGTGAGCACGATATTGCGTGGATGGATTTTATTCTTCGCCTCAAAAATACGGGCATGCCGCTGGCGGAAATTTTGGTCTATTCCGGTCTGCGGTCACAAGGCGCCAAAACTCTGGAACAACGGCAACAGATGCTGCAAACCCATGCACAACAACTGGCGACACATATACAGCTCCAGCAAGAGTGCTTCAGACTACTGCAAGAAAAAATTTCCTGGTATCAGAACGAAATTGGCGGCGCTGCTATCAAGAAAGTCGCCAGTCAAGTCTCGACGAAAAAATAGCGATTGACTGAGAGTCAACTCTAAGCTTTACGCTACTGTTTTCCAACCCAATCAGGAGAACAGTGTGTCAACAATTGTCGATCAAATCTCAGCTCAAACTACAGAACCAGCTACTCAAGAATCCAGATATCAGCGCGGCCTCAAAAAGCTCGCAGAGATTGACGGTGAGGCCGGGCAAAAAGTCATCGACTCCCTCAGCGACATCGCACCTGATCTGGCGCGGTATACCATCGAATTCCCATTTGGTGATATCTACTCGCGTCCCGGCTTAGATTTAAAAAGCAGAGAAATCGCTACGGTTGCCGCGCTGACTGCCATGGGCAACTGTCAGCCACAATTAAAAGTCCACATCCACGGCGCACTCAATGTGGGTTGCAGCAAGGAAGAAATTATCGAGATCATTACGCAGATGGCGGTATATGCTGGTTTTCCTGCTGCGTTGAACGGGGCATTTGCAGCCAAAGAAGTGTTTGCGGAGCGGGAGAAATAAAGCTCAGTTTATAAATACAGATTGAAAGAAATACTTAAAAGTAAAACTCCACTTAGCGATTTACAGGGGTAAAAAGCGAGGCCGCTTTTGTTTACCAAGGAGATCAATACTTCAACATCGTCTGCAAAGGCAACAGCATGATATCAGTCGCTAATACAATCGGCTCGACCGAATGACGTCTTGAAGTCGTACTGAAAAATATACTCAACTCACCACGTGCCATACAATTTTTTTGATTTAACTAGGGTCGGTTAACATTTAATCATAAATGCTCCCACTAAAACGCAGGGTTGAAAAGGGCGTATAGCCTCTTAAGGAGAAGCCTAATGCCTCAGCAATGGCATAACGCAGTCCATCGTGCATTTTGCATGAACCCTCCGGGAATGCCCCTTATATTGGACATAAAAAGCATATGGCGTTATTGCAAATGGCGTAAAGCGATGATACTGCCGCGCAACTTGCGCCTAGCACTTTGCTTACCCAGAGTCATTCGCACCCCGATTTAAACGTTCACAGACTCTAGGACTGACGTAAAAAATTTAAACCAATCATTTATTGCTTTTAGTACGTCGCTCCAAATCATTGTTCATGTCAGTAACTCTAAAATCCTTGTACTCTAAGCTTAGCGAAATTCGCCGAGCTTAAATTAAGCTCTAATACTATCAATTAGTTTGGCACTTTATTCATTAATGTCCAATACATACCCGCTTGCGCAACTACCGTCATAAATGCATCAAAGCCGACCGGCTTTACCAGATAACTATTTACCCCCAACTGATAAGCCTCTGTTACATCAGTACCCTCTGCGGAAGATGTGAGAATAACGACCGGAATTTTTCTTGTATTTTCATCTGATTTCAGTTGTTGCAAAACTTCAATACCACCCATCTTTGGCATTTTAATATCTAGCAAAATCAGTTTTGGATGTCCGTTACTGCGTTGACTATAACTACCTCGGCAATAAATAAAATCAATTGCTTCAACGCCATCTCTGACCCATGTCAGTTTGTTGCCCAGATTATGCTTACTCAAAGCTCTGATCGTCATTTCCGCGTCTGCTTCGCTATCTTCTACCAACAAAATATCAACCACTTCCAGATTACTCATTTGGCTCTCCTATTGGTAGTGTGAAAAAAAATGTTGCGCCCTCATTGATTTTTGATTCTGCCCAAATCCGTCCGCCATGACGCAACAAAACGCGCTGCGCAATTGCAAGACCAACGCCAGTACCGCTAATCTCATTGTTATGATGCAAGCGCTGAAAAACTCCAAATAACTTATTGTAGTAGTCCATACTAAAACCGACGCCGTTGTCCTGCACCGAATACACCACCTCATGCTGATCAACATTCACGCTAGCGCTAATTTTTATTACCGCCTGTTCTACCTTGCTACTGTATTTGATGGCATTCGATAATAAATTAATCCACACCTGTTTTAGCAATGAGCGATCAGCCTTAGCACCGGGCAAATCTAGCAGCTGAATATCCGCTTTTTTGAACGCCGCGTTTTGTGCTGAGTCTTGTGAAATTTCTTGCATAACTTCTTTGACTAATAGCGTCATCTCAAGATGATTTTTACTAATATTTTGACGACCCAATCTTGAGAACGTCAATAAGTCGTCAATCAAATGTCCCATGCGTTGGCTATTACTGCGTATCACGGATAAATAGCGGGCACCATCTTTATCCAACTTGCCAGCATAATCTTCTTCCAACATCAGACCAAAACCATCTATTGCTCGCAAAGGTGCACGCAAATCATGCGATATTGAATAACTAAAACTCTCCAGCTCGGCAGTACGTTCACCAATACGCTGCTCTAATGTCGCATTCATCCCAGCTAAATCATTGTTAGCACGCGCCAGTTCCTGGGTACGTTCATGTACATTGTGCTCAAGCTCGATATTGGCTTTTTGCAATGCCACCTCTAATAACGAGCGTTGCTCGTTTTGACGTTTTAACAGATTGAACGCCAATAACAACATTACAAAGCCAAGCATATTCCCTACAACAATCACGATGATAGTGCTGGAAGTACTTTGCTCTGACTCAGCCTTTCTTTTATCCAGCAACTGATTCTCTGTGGTGATAAATTCTTCTACCAAACGATCAAACGACGCAGTCTCCAGACCGGCCATATTTAAAGATAAGTTAATTTGATCGGACGGCATGATCTCGTCAATTGCCTCCAAGCGTTGCTCAACAAGACGTTTAATATTTTTAACCCGGTCTTGTTGAGGAGGATTATCTATAGTCATGCCAATTAGAAAACTTAATTGATTACGAATTTCATTCGCGAGAAACTCAAAGTCCTTACGCTCTGATACCAGGTGCATCTTTAAATACGACGCTACCATTTTATCTGCAGAAAGTTGGACTTCGTAGGTATGCTCAACCCAGTTATTGCGGGCATCTAATGAGCGGATACTTCCGTAAGAAACTAGCATCATCGTCACAAATAAAGTGACGGCTACGCCTAAAAATGAATAAATTCCAGCCTCACCTTTTAAGCGCAAATCCTGGCTCGCATCCAAGTTGTTTTTATTAAATTGCAGTCGTTCAACAATCAATGCGCTCGCAAACAAAGCGACACCAAATCCGGTCATTAATGCCATACGAGAAAAACCGTACCAGTTGTACGCCAAATCGAGTAAAAGTAATGCACCGACGATACCCAGCGCACTGATCGACAGCATGACAGCAGCAAGCGCATAAGGCATTATTTGAAAATAGGGTTTTGCTCTGAGTAAGGCAATACTTCCCATCAGCATTGCCAACGCGGTATTCGGAGCCATACGACCAGGATGCGGATTAGTGTCCTTCAACCAAGTATGAAATGCAATAAAATCGACGCCAGAAAAACTAGGGAAGAAATTCTCAAGCAACATCAAGCCAGCGATGATGGATATGCCGCAAGCAGCGACAAAGCGAATTATTTTAGAATAATGGGAAGAAAATACGGCAGACGTTAAAGCGATGCCGGCGAGCATAAAACACACTGCGGTTGCAGAGACCATCGCCTTACCGCCAGCCGAAAAATAGAGCAGCGCAGGTTGCTTTAAAAGCCAACCCAACATCACTGTTGCACCACCAATGAATAAGATGACGCCAATCAAGCTTGGATAATATGAACGTGCCATACGCGACTCCACTCAATTCTTCAGGCTTAGAAACCTGATGAAAAGTAGAGTAGCAGAAAAATTAAGAATTGGCTAAAAAACAAGGGTAAAGCGAGAACTAATCGCAAATATCCGTTCTGGAAAACGCTTCGACTTAATAGCGCTATTGAGTACGATTACGTATTATTAAGCGCTATATTTTTCCGTCATCTCCGTTAATATCAGATCCAGCGCCACATCATGCGCTGAAGCAATAAATTCTGTCTTTGCCAACGCGTAGGCAACACCTATCGTTTTGGGTCTTGGTGTTAGCGCCAAAGTTCGGTCATAAAATCCACCGCCATAACCAAGCCGAAAATGCTGACTATTAAATCCGACACACGGGATTAGCAACACTTGCGGCTGCAAGAATTGCCAGGGTTCTTCAGGAATGGCGATACCGTAGTCATCTTGCCCCATTGCATCTCCTGGCTGCCAGGCCGCAAATGATAGAGGCTTATCTTTGGCGACTACAACGGGCAAGGCAAGCTGAATACCTAAATTATGCAATTGGGCATAACAAGCGCATAAATCTGGCTCTGCCTGAATCGGCCAGTAAACACCGAGACTAGCGGGTTGATATTGACGACACCAAGCCAAAACTTGTTGAGACAAATGTAAATCCCATTGCTGTCTGTCATCCAGACTGGCGGAGTGGCGTTGATCTAGCAAGCGTTTGCGCAAACCACTGCGCGATTCGCCATGAAATTGATCAACCATGACCAGTCAATCCCGTTTTAGAGTTTTGTAATCGAAGGCTTGCGAGCTGAGTGGGCTGTGTCATACTGTCTTAAACGTCAAGATGGAAGCTGTAGAAAATGGATTTGCTCAATAAAATTTTATATAACAAAATAGCAGGTAGCAACATTACTGCTAAAAATACTGGTATTAATATTCCTGCCATTGACTTCAAAATTGGCGCTAAAAATTGCCTGAAAATTTGTCTGTCGTTGGCAACAATGGTAGCAGTTTTATCTCCGTACACCAACGCAGAAGCGGCAAAAACGAGTAAAACCTTTGTCAATGATGATGATCGTTTTATGGCGCTGCGTGACGCTGCAATGCATGACGATGCCGCCCAGGCAGATGAGTATGCGGCCGCGCTGGCGCAATACAGTATTCCGTCGTACGTTGATTACTATCGTCTAAAAACTCGCTTGCGCACGGCGTCCGCCGATGAGTTTAAAAATTTCTTATCTAAATATGAAGGCAGTGCAATTGCCGACCGTCTGCGCAACGATTGGCTGCTAGTCTTGGGACAGCGTGGAGAATGGGATACGTTTGATGTGCAATATCCGCAATTTGTCGTGGCCGACGATACGCAAGTTAAATGCTATGCCCTGCTATCTAAAGCCACTAAACAGCAGAAAGTAGCAACCGAAGCACGTGCGCTGTTAACTGCGCCCCGCGACTATGGCGCTGGTTGTTACTCGCTAGTCACGTATTTATCGGCAAGCGGTCAATTCAGTGACAACGATCTTTGGGCGCAAATGCGTATAGCGGCGGAAAATGGCGCACAGCCTTTGGCGCAACGCTTGGCACGGCTATTAGAGATTGGCGACAAACGGATTACCCAAGTATTTGAGAAGCCAGCTTTGATGCTAAAAAAAGCCCCTGAATCTGACAAAGTAGCGCATGAGCTGTATATCCTCGCATTAGGCAGGCAAGCAAAAGTCGATCCTCAGGATGCGGCCGATACTTTGTCGCGTTTTAGCGCTAAGTTTTCTGAAAGCGAACGCGCCCAAGCTTGGGCGCAAATTGCCTTGCAAGCTGCTTTGAAGCTACAGCCAGAAGCACTGGGCTATTGGCAACGGACTGAAGGCGCAACGCTATCGTTGGAAGGCTATCAATGGCGCGTCCGTACCGCACTCAGAGAAGGTGATTGGAAGCTAGTAAAAAGCGCGATTGCCGCCATGCCAGCGAGTCTAAAATCTGATCCAGCATGGGTATATTGGCAAGCACGCGCACTCATGACCGAGGGTAAGACTGAAGAGGCACAAGTAATGTTTGCCAGTATTGGTGATCAATTACATTTTTACGGTCAGTTAGCGCTGGAAGAACGTGGTCAAAAAATTGGCGTGCCACTGACAATTAAACCAGTAACGGCGGAAGAACTCGCACCGATACAAGCGAATCCAGGCTTACAAAGAGCGCTGAAATTTTATGCCATGAATTTGCGTTTTGAAGGCACCCGAGAATGGAATTGGGAGCTGCGCAAAATGAGTGAGCGCCAACACATTGCCGCAGCAGAATTTGCACGTCAAAACGACTTGTTAGATCGCATGGTAAATACCTCTGACCGTACTAAAGGCGAGTTAGACTTTAGCCAGCGTTATCCGACGCCGTTTAATGACAGTATGTATAAAACGACGCAAGCTTTGGGCTTGGACATGGCATGGGTATATGGCTTAATACGACAAGAATCCCGTTTCGTAATGAAGGCAAAATCGAATGTAGGCGCATCAGGTTTAATGCAAATTATGCCGGCCACTGCCCGCTATGTTGCCAAAAAAATCGGCCTTGGTAATTTCTTGCCTGAGCAGGTTAATGATGTCGATACCAACATCGCACTTGGTACTAATTATTTGAATATGGTCTTGACAGATTTAGGCGGCTCGCAAGCGCTGGCATCGGCTGCCTATAATGCGGGGCCAGGTCGTCCGCGTGCTTGGCGTGCCAGTTTGACGCGCCCTGTAGAAGGCGCTATTTTTGCAGAGACAATTCCTTTTTCTGAGACGCGTGGGTATGTTAAAAATGTCTTATCTAATGCTACTTACTATGCCGCGCTATTTGAGAAAAAACCGCAATCGCTTAAAGCACGTTTAGGTATAGTCGTGCCAAAAGGTATGTCTGCGACGGACTCTGATTTACCTTAAGTTTTTTAAAAATATCCGATATCCAAACTGTTCCACACATTACTCTTTGACCATATTATGCAAGATACAGAACTAGAGACCACACTCGCTGCCATCTTCTCTGGGGATAAAAAAATACCTCTGCAACTAGTCATCGGTAATAAAAATTATTCGTCCTGGTCGATGCGTCCTTGGGTCGCGATGAAAGCATTTGGCATCCCGTTTGAAGAGATTCGGATTTTGCTGGATATGCCGGACACGACTGCACAAATCGCAGAATACTCACTGGCAGGGCGCGTCCCTGTGCTATTGGCCAAGGATATTACGGTATGGGACTCTCTGGCTATTTGTGAGTTTCTGGCCGAGCAGTTTCCACTTCTGAATTTGTGGCCTGAAGACGTCGCAGCACGAGCAATGGCGCGTAGCGTTTGTGCAGAAATGCACTCTGGCTTTAGTGCGTTGCGCAAAGAAATGCCGATGAATATTAAAGCGTTTGCACCGGGCGCGGGGCGCACTGCGGGGTCGCAGGCAGATATTGGCCGCATCTCTGAAATTTGGGAAGACTGTCTCGCAAAATACGGCGCGCATGCGTATCTGTTTGGAGATTTTTCGATAGCAGATGCCTACTTTGCGCCGGTAGTGATGCGTTTTAAAACTTACGCAGTATCGCTGGCACCGGCTTTGCAAGCTTATGCAGAACGGATAGAAGCACATCCCGCAGTAGCACAATGGATGCAAGAAGCGCTGACGGAAGCGGAAGAAATTCCTTCTGATGAACCCAAGCCCAACAAGCCTGAAGAGTAAGCAAGTTTTAATAAATTTGCTGAAGCCAGCCGGATAAGTATCAATTATCAAGTACCGGCTAATTTTTCTTAAATTGAATCTGCAATCATCGTATGAAATCCTATATCGTCGGCGGCGCAGTGAGAGATCGCTTACTCGGCTTGCCAGTGCAAGATCGCGACTATGTTGTGGTAGGTGCTACGCCAGCCGATATGCTGGCGCAAGGCTACACGCCAGTTGGAAAAGATTTTCCTGTTTTTTTACACCCTAAGACCCACGACGAATACGCACTCGCGCGTACCGAGCGCAAGACTGCGCCTGGTTATAAAGGCTTTGTATTCCACACCGATGCCAACGTGACGCTGGACGAAGATTTAATCCGGCGCGACCTGACCATTAATGCCATGGCTCAGGACGAAGCAGGCAATATTATTGACCCCTTTAACGGACAAACCGATTTACAGCAACGTATATTCCGGCATGTGTCCGCTGCATTTGCAGAAGACCCGGTACGCATCTTGCGCCTGGCACGTTTTGCGGCGAGGTTCTCGGTTGATCCGAATGCCTTTAGCGTCGCGCCAGAGACCATGTTGTTGATGCAGCAGATGGTAGCTGCTGGCGAAGTGGATGCCTTAGTACCGGAACGTGTATGGCAAGAATTATCACGCGGTTTGATGGAGGAGCGTCCCTCACGCATGTTTGAAGTGCTGCGGGAATGCGGCGCCTTGGCGCGGATTCTGCCTGAATTAAATGCTCTCTGGGGCGTGCCACAGCCACCCAAACATCATCCAGAAATTGATACCGGTGTGCATGTGATGATGGTGGTTGATTATGCTGCTAGCGAGTCGTACTCCTTACCGGTTCGCTTTGCCGCGCTGACGCATGATTTGGGTAAAGGCACCACGCCGCCAGATCAGTGGCCGCGTCACTATGGACATGAACAACGCGGTATTGATCTAGTAGAAGCCGTTTGTCAAAGGTTGAAAATACCGACTGATTGTCGCGATCTGGCCATCATGGCAGCACGGGATCACGGTAATATCGGGCGTGCTTTTGAATTACGCCCCGACACTATCATCAGCTTATTAGAACGTAGCGACGCGTTCCGCAAGCCACAACGTTTTCTGGATTTATTAAGCGCGGCAAAATCTGACTGTTTTGGCCGGGCTAATTTGCCTGATGTACGCTTTCCGCAAGCAGAATATCTGGCACAGGCACTGGCGGCAGCACAGCAAGTGCAGTCCGGCGCGATTGCGCAACAAGTCACGGCAAAAAATCTGCCCGGACAATCTCAGCAAATTGCGCTGGCAATACGACAAGCCAGGGTTGATGCTGTACGTCAGTTTAAAGAGCAATTCCAGGCCGAAAATCCTAACAATATCGCTCACTAATCCCTTTAATAACAATACATCATCTGCTAAGCATAAAACCCATTGCGCGATAACAGGCTTTGGCTATGCTGCTTAGCACAGTATAAATACTCTACTGCCTGCGATTTTCTGGAATAAACTTTAAACCTCACCTACAATTAAGCAATTATTGTGCGCCGCACAAATTTGTTTGTAGAAGGACAACCATGAACGCCTCTGATATTTTCCCTGCAAACAAAGAAGGCAAGCCTCCGTCGCCTAAACCAGCAGCTAAATCTAGCGTTTTTGTGAAAGAGTTATCCGAGAAAGACAGACGCCGCATATTGCGACACTTTCTTGCGTTAAAAGAGAGCGATCGCCTGCTGCGCTTTGGTACCTATTTGCCAGACGAAATGATTACAAAATATGTCCAGGGCATCGATTTTTCACGAGACAAGGTATTTGGCGTTGTCAGCGCACATTTTCGCTTAGTCGGCGTGGGTCATTTGGCTTTTGCACCCCGCGAGAAAGAGGACGAAGTAAGCGACAAAGATAAAGTCGCAGAATTTGGCGTCTCTGTATCTGAAAATGCTCGCGGCAAAGGCGTTGGTGTCAAATTATTTGAACGTGGCGCGATCCATTGCCGCAATGCCGATGTCGACACCTTGTATATGCATTGCCTGTCGTCCAACCAGACGATGATTCATATCGCAAAAAAAGCCGGTATGGAAATTCACAGAGAATACGGTGAGGCAGATGCCTATTTAAAACTATTGCCGGCGGATGCCGCCAGTATCTTTAAAGAAGCGATACAAGAACAAGTAGCGTCGCTAGATTACACACTCAAAGCGAACACCCGTGCAGCAGTAAAATGGCTGGAAAATTTACCCGGAAGAAAGAACGAATCCTAAGCTCAACACATGCTCCGGCTAACTGGATGTTAACTCAACAGACAATACCCAAACTTCTGACAAATACCCGCACCAGAAAATATAATCACTCCATGTATATTTTATTGTCCATGTAAAGTCTGGACAATAGGGCCGCATATTTACGAAAAATGTGGGGGAGTATATAGATTGATCAGAATTAAAATAACAATCGCTACTTCTTAAATTCCGTTTAAAAAATATACTGACCGCCATTTTTTCATCTCTAGAGCCGTGCTAAAAATAACTGATGTGATTTGCCCGTTACGGGAGAACTAAAAATCGACACAACATCAACTACTTAGTGATTAATCAGTCTGCTCTTTCGCGTAACGTAACGTCACAATCAGATACGAGTATTCTCTAGTTGCTCGGTATTTCGTCAGCTATACTAAAAATTCAGATTACTTAAGACAAAGTTCAAAAATTGTGAACTTTTTGCCACTAATTTCGGCAAGAAAACGCATTCTATTGTTGTTTATGTTATTATTTAGTTAATAATTATTAGATAAATATAACTAAGATTGGTATTCATCATGAGCCAGACGATGCAAGCAGAGACAATGGGAACAGAGAACCACCGCTTTATCCTTGAAATGTTAGGATTCTCTGATGCGGAAAAAACCATGCTGTCCTCTACGTTCCGCCTGACGGGAAGACGTCCATTCTGTTACGCAGAACCAAGCAGCGAGCATGACCGCGCTGATATTTACCTGGTGAATACTGATAATGCCGAAGCAATACAACAATTAGAGAAACGCTCTCCTAACATCCATGCGCCAGCAGTACTGATTGGGCGCACTGCGACAGAAACTGCCAGTTGGCCGCTCATACAAAAACCGATACATTGGATGCGCTTGTTTGGGCAGTTAGATGATTTGATGCAAGCGGCGCTGTTAGAACGTAACCGCCGCACACAAAACATCAACCAACATTGGGACGGGCAAACTTACCGTCGTACCATCGATAAAAAATTGGCGCCAGAGTCCCCAATCGCTGCCCCTAAAAAGCCTGTTGAATCCGTTTTAGTCGTTGATGACAGCGCTACCGTCCGGGCATTTATGCGCATCAAATTAGCGCCGTTTCATTTTGATGTGGATTATGCCGAGAACGGCGAGCAAGCGATTGCGATGGCCGAAATAAAAAAATATACCTGCATTTTTCTCGACATTATGATGCCTGGTATTGACGGCTATAAAGTCTGCAAACATATTAAATCCAACCCATCAACTAAAAACACCGCTGTAGTGATGCTAAGCAGCAAATCTTCTGCATTTGATAAATTCCGCGGCGCTTGGGCGGGTTGCGATACTTATCTAGGGAAACCGGTTGATGAAAATGATTTGCTGGCAACGATCGCCCGCTTTTTACCAAGTTCTCGTGAGATGCATGTTGGGCAGGCTACGCTAGCCTGACATCAACAGTCTGAGTAGCAATCACACCTGATATCTACTCAATATGCATCCAATTAAAGATCCAGCGGTAGCAAAAATATTTGAAAGCTATCCGCCACCAATCCGCCAAAAACTCTTGTCGCTGAGAGAACTTATTTTATCCACGGCGGCTGCGACTGAAGGTGTAGGTAAGATTGAAGAAACGCTGAAATGGGGCGAACCTGCGTATCTGACCAGCGCCAGCAAAAGTGGCAGCACAATCCGCATCGCATGGAAGGCTGGTGATCCGTCAAAATATGCGATGTACTTCAACTGCCATACAACTCTGATCGACAGCTTCCGTACATTGTTTCCAAATGATTTCGTCTTTGAGGGTAACCGCCGCATTGTCTTTGCAGAAGAAGCCGTATTACCCACAGAGTATCTATCGTTTTGTATAGCCGCAGCACTCACTTATCACATCAGTAAAAATACGCCTCAGCACAAGCTATCGTCTTGAGCCGCATGGGTCTTTATTCTCTGTACCAAGCGCCCCACTAAAACACCGGCAGCAACGCTGGCCAAAAGATGCTTCAGTGTATGGCCGCTAATAACACTACCTAGCTGAAAGATGTCGTGATCGTATATTTCTGTCACCTTCGCAAGGAGATATAAAAGCAAGGCGCCACCAAAAGCAATACGATCCGATTTAGGCGCCCGATAAATCGTTTGCCAAAGCGGAATTAATATCAGCGGCAATCCTTGCAAAAACAAATATGGACGCAAATCTCCAGCACCGTATGCGTCAGTGACGTACCACCATGCGACGCTAAAAATAGCAAAGAGAGCGAGTACATTTGCATCTGTTTTGCGATTTACGTTTGGCACATTCTCCGCTCTCACCGCAGAAAGCAATCCAGCGCAGGCGAATGCAATCGGTAAGCGATCCCATAGCAAGCGCGCATTATCGGGCGCAAGGTGGTAAAAGCCCGAGCCTAATGCCGTCAATAGCAAACCTGCTAAAAATAATCGATAACCAATCCAACCTGCTTCGATACTTGCGTGTTTTCGCATTGGCCACAAACGATACATGCCCCAAATGGCAACGACAGCGAAACCAAGGTTAGAAAAAACATCGGCTGCATGCGGCACACCAAGAAAATCCGATAGATCGGCAAACTCGTGATAATGCGCCAGCTGCTCGATTGAGCCATGTGCAATGAGTAAAACGCCACATAAAGTAGTGAATAAAAATGGCAAGCAAATAAAAATGCGCCTCAAAGTAAGCCCCCTGATTGATGAATGTTGATTCATCAGAAGCTTGCCTATGTCTCGAATAAAATGATACCTTCTTTAAAATAGTTCTGATTTTTATTAAACTAAGCATCAAATATCAATACTCAATATAAGCTCAAACTAAGCTCAAACTAAGCTTGAACTAAATTCAAACGAAGGCAAAAACCCAATGACAGAAGTAAAGCAATTGGTCGCGACGCTCAAAAAACAGTTACGACTGCAAGGTAAAACTTATAAAGATGTGGCGATCGCTTTTAACTTGTCGGAGCCTAGTATTAAGCGGCTTTTTACTTCAGGACGCTTCCCAGTTGATCGCCTGGTGCAGCTCAGCAATCTGCTCGGTTTTACCTTGGCAGAATTAGCGCAAGAGGCTAGCGCGACCGAGACGCGACTAAGAACACTCACCGATGCGCAAGAAAAAGAATTGATCTCCGATCCCAAGTTACTTTTAGTTGCTGTGTGTGCGCTCAACCACTGGAGCCTAAACGATATCGTAGGTAGATATCAATTGACTGAAACGGAGTGCCTGCAAAAGCTATTACGACTAGATCGTTTACAACTTATCGCCTTATTGCCGAGTAATCGTATCCGTCTGAACGTCGCACGTGACTTTGACTGGCTTGCAAACGGACCTATTAAACGTTACTTCCAAGAGCAAGGTTTAACCGATTTTTTGAACAGTCCTTTTTTACAAAGCGATGAAACTCTGAGTTTCTCAAGCGCCATGCTGACCGAAAATGCCATCACAAAAATGCAAAGCGAACTGAGACAACTACGTTTGAAATTTGCAGAGTTGCATCAAGAAAGTTTATCTTCACCTTTGCCCAAACGTCGTGGCAACGGATTATTGTTAGCGATGCGCGAATGGGAGCCGATGGCGTTTGTTGAGCTTCGCCGCTAACTTGCAGGTAACTTAAAACATGAGTGGAATTACGCAATGGTTTGCACCCCTCGCGCTGCACTAAACACTAAGCACAGGCAAGGCAGTCGTATCTTTAATCTGTTGCAAAGCAAAGCTCGACTTTACATCCAATACCGCCGGATGTCGTAATAGCGTTTCCATCATAAAACGGGAAAAGTGATCCATATTCTCGACATGGACTCTGAGCAAATAATCCATCTCGCCCGTCATCGCATAGCAAGCGACAATTTCTGGCCACTGGTCTACCGATGCGGCAAAATCATTACGCGGTGAGCGGGATGCGCCTTTGCCTGGCGCATCGTTATGCTTCTCTAGCCGGACATTGACATAGGCGAGCAAGCCCAATCCGATTTTGGCGGGTTCCAGCAGTGCAACATACTTACGGATCACGCCACTGTCCTCCAGCCGCTTGATGCGCCGCAGGCAAGGCGATGGCGACAAATTGACGCGCTCGGCCACCTCTTGGTTAGTCAATCGTCCGTCGGCCTGTAAGATCGCCAGAATCTTACGGTCAATTTTATCCAATGGAACTGTAGTCATAGTCTGCCAATAATTAATCAATATCAGCAATATTATTGCTTAAAAAAGAAATTTATTGGGTAATTTTGCAATTTAATGGCGTGATTGGCGGACTATACTGAGATCTTAATCTGTGTCAAAAAATCGCTCGATTGGATGACCTTGATTGCCGCCTTCCGGCGCTTGCGGTGTGTTTTAACCAGTTGATTGATTCAATTGAATCAACTGACGAGTCAACTCACTCACTTTGCGCGGACAAATGTATTATTTTTTGACGACTTAAATTTAGGAGACAAGCATGGAATTCCAGCCTTGGGACAACCCGATGGGTACTGACGGATTTGAATTTATCGAATACGCCGCAACCGAGCCAAAAGAAGTCGGCGAATTATTTGAGCGTATGGGCTTTACCGCCATCGCCAAACACCGCACGAAAGATGTCACGCTGTATCGCCAAGGTGGTGTCAATTTCATCATCAACGCCGAGCCAGATTCATTTGCCCAGCGTTTTGCCCGCAAACATGGTCCCTCTGTTTGTGCGTTTGCCTTCCGTGTTAAAGATGCCAACGCAGCGTATAAACGCGCATTGGAACTCGGCGCATGGGGTTTCGACAATAAAACTGGCCCGATGGAACTGAACATTCCGGCCATCAAAGGCATCGGTGATTCGCTGATCTATTTTGTTGATCGCTGGCATGGCAAAGATGGCGCGCAACCGGGCACCATCGGCAACATCAGCATCTATGACGCTGACTTTGTCGCCATCCCAGGCGCAGATCAACATCCGGTTGGCAATGGCCTGACCTACATCGATCACTTAACTCATAACGTCCACCGTGGTCGCATGAAAGAATGGGCTGATTATTACGAAAGCCTGTTCAATTTCCGTGAAGTCCGTTACTTCGATATCGCCGGTAAGCACACCGGTTTGAAATCCAAAGCAATGACCTCCCCTTGCGGAAAAATCCGTATTCCTATCAATGAATCATCGGATGACAAATCCCAAATCGCGGAATACCTGGATCTGTACCACGGTGAAGGCGTACAACATATTGCGATGGGTACAGATAATGTCTACAAAACCGTTGCCGATATGAAAAACGATGGCGTCGTGTTCCAAGACACGATCGAAACCTATTACGACCTGATCGACCGTCGCCTGCCTAACCATGGTGAGAATCTGGAAGAATTACGCAAGCTGCGTATCTTGGTCGATGGCCATAGCAGCGAGAATAAACGCGAGCTGTTATTGCAGATTTTTACGACGACCGTGATCGGCCCGATCTTCTTTGAAATCATCCAACGCAAAGGTGATCAGGGTTTTGGTGAAGGCAATTTCCGCGCTCTGTTTGAATCAATTGAACTTGACCAGATACGTCGTGGCGTACTCAAAGACGACACAGCACCTGCGTAAGCGCCAAGCTACATCAAACCATATTGCACGCTTGGTTTGCAAAGGCTAACAGGATAGTCAGCGATATTCTGTTAGCCTTTTTGTCTATCAAAGAAGAGGAAAAATCATGTTGACTGCAACTGCAACTGCGAGCGTTACTAGAGAAGAATTTTTGGCTACCGTGGCTGAAAAATCCTATGGCGCCGTGCTGCGTGGCGACTACAGTCTGGCCGATACGCGCTATGTTGTGCAGCAAGACTGGGATGCCTACACCGAAGCAGAGCATGATCTCTGGCGCAAACTGTATCAACGTCAGGCGGCTCTATTGCCCGGTCGTGCCTGCAATGAATTTATCGATGCCTTGAATAAAATGGATGCGGCCAATGGCATCCCCAACTTTGAACAAACCTCAGAAGAATTATTTAAAGCGACAGGCTGGCGCATCGTTGCGGTACCCGGTCTGATACCTGAATTTACATTTTTTGAGCATCTGGCCAATCGCCGTTTTCCGGTCACAGTGTGGCTGCGTACACCAGAAGAATTTAACTACATTGTTGAGCCGGACGTATTCCATGATTACTTCGGCCATGTACCTATGCTATTCAATCCGGTGTTTGCTGACTATATGCAGTTATATGGCAAAGGCGGCTTAAAGGCGATGGATTTAGGCGGGCTGGATTATCTGGCACGTCTGTATTGGTATACGGTGGAATTTGGCTTGATCAACACAGCAGAAGGCGTACGTATTTATGGCGCCGGGATTTTATCTTCGGGTGGCGAGGTGGAATTTTGCCTGAAGCCGAATACCAGTTCTCATCATATTCATCTGGACATACAACGCTGTCTGCGTACTTTATACAAAATCGATTCGTATCAGGAAACCTATTTTGTCATTAATAGTTTCCAGGAATTGTTTGAAGGTACGGCACCCGATTTTGCACCTTACTACGACAAGCTCAAGCAACTTGACGCTTTGCCAGCAAACACCTTACTTGAAGGTGAGATCGAACTCGTCAGTTAAACTCCGATTGACAATCAGGTGCTCCAACTTCGGGCGTATATTCTTTGAATAGTACGCTCTTTTTTTGTCTATCGATTTGCCACAAGAAAAATATACTCCCCTATAAAATATATAAAATAGCCTTATAAACCAATAATTACTTGGACAACTTAAATATACCTATAGGGAGTATATAATAAACAAAGAGTAATCATTCTGCTTTCGCTTCAGCATAAGTCGCTAAATAAGCCAGAAACGCAGAGGCAATCGGTGATAAACGCTTGCCATGCAAAGTCACGATATACCAGTTGGCATGGATAGGAAAACCTTCTACCTGCAGTACACGCAGCGCATCATCAATCAACGCCTCGCCTAAAGCATTACGCGATACGACAGAGATGCCCATGCCACCGGCGACCGCCTGTTTGATCGCCTCGTTGCTACCCAGCTCCAGACGAACTTGCGGCTGAAAATGTTGCGCGGCAAAAAATCGATCACAGGCCAGTCGTGTACCCGAACCTTGCTCACGCAAAATAAATCGTTCTGTCGCCAACTCAGCAAGCTGGATATGGTTCTGCTGTACCAGACGATGCGTCGCCGGTGCGATCACTTCCAACAGATTAGGCAGAAACACTTGCTAATCAATATCAATGTCGGTCGGCGGCATGGACATGATGTAGAGATCATCACGGTTATCGCGCAATCGCTGCACAACGCCGTCACGGTTTAACACCTCTAAAGCGATGTCAATTTCTGGATATTGCTCACAAAACGCACCTAGCAGACGGGGAATAAAATATTTTGCCGTACTGACCACAGCCACCCGCAAGCGGCCTCGCGTCAGCCCCTTCATCGCATCGATCCGCTGCTCATATGAGGACAGCTCATCCACCATCATGCGTGCGGATTTTGCCAACTCTTCACCCGCCGGGGTCAGCGACAGCCGCTTGCCGATGACTTCATACAGCGGCAGACCAACCGCGTCGGTTAATTCCCGCAGCTGCATAGAAACCGTTGGCTGCGTCACATGAAAAGCTCTCGCAGTCGCGGTAATGCTCTTCAATTCAGCGAGAGATAAAAATAAGTTGAGTTGCCGGAAAGTGACGTTCATCTTGTTTTAATTATGATTAATGTGAAATAAATTGATTTTACCTGATGCATTATTCCACATAAGATGCGCCCAGTCCAACTACTCCCACACTCTTATGCAAAGCATCTTAGACCCCGCAATCTTATTTTTTGCCTTTGGTATTTTTGCCGGCATGATCAAATCCAATTTAGATATCCCGCCTCAACTTTCACGCTTTTTATCGCTCTATCTGTTGATGGCATTAGGTTTAAAAGGCGGCTTTGCGTTAGCGCATTCGGGACTGACACCCCAAATTGTCAGCAGCCTTGGATGCGCAATCTTGCTGGCAGTGCTGGTACCGGCGCTTGGCTATCAATTGCTTAAACGCTTTATCAATCACTATGACGCTGCCGCGATCGCGGCCACTTATGGATCGGTGAGTGCGGTGACATTTATCACCGCCGTGCAGTATCTGGAAAATCATCATCTGACCTATGGCGGTCATATGGCAGCGGCAATGGCGTTGATGGAATCACCCGCAATTATCATGGCAGTGATCTTTGCTAATACCTTGCGAAAAAAATCGGCTAGCGGTTCGCCCCATCCAACCTCGCTCAGCAAGGTGTTGCACGAATCGTTGACCGATGGTGCACAGTTACTATTGCTCGGTTCGATGGTGGTGGGGATTATTTCAGGCGAGAGCGGCAAGGCTGCCATGCAACCGTTTTCAGGCGATTTATTTAAAGGCATGCTCGCCTTTTTCTTGCTCGATATGGGGTTGATGGCAGCGCGTAAATTGCCTGAAATCAAAGGACAATCGCCATGGATTATCGTCTATGCCGTGGTCACGCCGCTGTGCCATGCGGCGTTGGCTCTGGGTCTGGCATGCTTGCTTAAACTGCCCGCAGGCGACGCCAGTTTGTTGATGGTGTTGGCTGCCAGCGCATCGTATATCGCGGTGCCTGCGGTATTACGCTACACCATTCCCGAAGCCAATCCCTCGCTGTATTTGGGTATGTCGCTGGGTATCACTTTTCCACTGAATATTTTCTTGGGAATCCCTTTGTATATCGCCATTGCGCATCAGGTCATTGGCGTCGGGTCTTGATATGCTCTGGCGGGTTGTGACGATCATCAGCATTGCTGATGCAAGACCCACAAACCCGCCAGTTCATTCTCTATATCAGGCAGCGCATTTAGCTTCAAGCAAATCAAGAATAATATCAACACCAGCCTCAACGCTGACAACGCTACAGTCAATTATCGCAGTCGGATCTACCGGAACTTCATAGGGACTGCCGATGCCAGTCAGATTACTCAGTTGCCCGGATCTCGCTTTTTTGTACAAGCCTTTTGTATCTCTTTTTTCACAAACATCAATTGGGGTACTGATAAAAATCTCAATAAAATTTTCAGCACCAATCAACTCTTTTGCCATCTCACGTTCCTTCTGAAATGGCGAAATGAATGAAGTGATCGTGATACGTCCGGCATCCAGCATTATTTTGGCGACTTCTGATACGCGACGAATATTCTCAGTGCGACTGGCACCGTCAAATCCTAAATCTTTATTTAAGCCACTGCGTACATAGTCACCATCAAGAATGTAGGAGCGTCGCCCCAAACTATATAGTCGATTTTCCAGCGCATTGGCGATGGTAGATTTACCTGATCCAGATAGACCTGTCAGCCAAATCACCTTGGCGGCATGACCGTTTAATTTTTCTCTATCAACACGACTTACTGTGAATAACGGCTTATACAGATTATGAGAATATTCCACTTTTTTCCTATCAGCGCCCTCAAACATCGGTGGACTAAGAATATCCGTAAGCATGAAAACTTGGCTCCCTACAAAAAAAAATTATTAGATCGTAAATTTAGCTAAAGTTTATAGCAGTGTA
The DNA here is from genome assembly GCF_040544435.1 of Undibacterium sp. GrIS 1.2. NCBI lineage: Bacteria > Pseudomonadati > Pseudomonadota > Betaproteobacteria > Burkholderiales > Oxalobacteraceae > Undibacterium > Undibacterium sp. GrIS 1.2. The sequence goes on along the minus strand of NZ_JBEONP010000025.1, from coordinate 31,051 downwards.
TCTATCAAACACAGCAGGGATTTGAATCGATTTATATTATTTTGTATTATTTTGTATCGATACGGTATTGGAATAAGCGGTTCAGAGAATGTATGCCGAAATAGCCAATAACATAAATCCACCGAAGTGAAAACTACCACGCAGATAACGCCACTCCAAAAACAATGCCGCCAAACGTATTAGCCATGCGATTGGCGGAACGTTTAGTATCTCGCCATCCGGCTCGACGGCAATTGCACTAAGATTATCTCAAGCTCGCTTAAATATACTCCACGTTAGTATTATTTTATCGACCATATAATTACTGGACAATAGAACATATTTACACAATCTAAGTGGGGAGTATATTAAAAAATGGCACTACAGATATGTTTTGCACTACAAACGCCAGTACACCCCGTCCTCCCGCTTCATCAACATATTGGTAATCATTTCTCGCCGCAAAGTCGCGTAGTCTTCATGATATTGCAGAAAAAACTGATTGATTTCTGATTCCGCATAACGACGTTCGGTTTGCAATTGATTGACCAGCCAGCGCAAAATCACGAGACGTTTTTTACGTTGATCGGGGATTTTTTTCAGGCGATTATTTTGGACAAAAGCCTGCATCACGCGTTGCGATTCAGCGTCTGTCGACTCTAAATCTAATGTAGTTTGCCGTGCATCCCAAGCTACGTTAAAACGCTCGATGCGGCTGGCTTGTAGTCGCTGTTGCGATAGCGCCAGCCAGCTTGCCGAGCCATAACCAAGAACAAGATCGTTTGCGATTGGCTGCCACCATGCTGCATCTGTACTCACGCCCAAGGCATGCAAGTACTCGACTTTGACGACGATAAACTGAAGTCGATAAGGTAGTAAATACGACGCTGGATCTACCTGCAATTGCAACTGCGCTTCCGCATAACTGGCGTACCAGTGATTGGTATAGCCACTGACTTCTTTGCCATGCCAGAAGTCACCAAAATCGGGCTTTACATCTTCTGTCTGGGCTTCCCCAAACAGCACAGCACGCGCATGCTCCCAATGCTGAAAGCCCGCATCGGCGGCGGCCAGATTCAGACAATGTCGCAATTGCCATGTCTCCGGCAAAGTCCAGTTGTGCTGCCGGCTCAGCAATAGCGCACGTTTAGTCGCGGCGACATTATTAGTCTGCAATAGCTTGAGTAATAGCCGGGCGCGGGTCTTGATTTCTGTCGTCAGCGCATTCATAGCGATGCTCCTGAAATAGTTTCAGAAAATCGCAGTACAGAGCATGGCGACAAAACGATGGTGAGGTAAAACGGGAAAACGAGAATTAACATGATAAGGCTCCTGTTCGCTTATCGACGACCCGCTGACGTCAAACGAAACTTGGATTCATCACATTAAAAAGAATGGATTGCAGGGTGAGAGCCTCTTGTGCGGGCAGGCGCCCCAGAGCACCTGTGCCGCTATTGTAGGATGTGATGGAGGTGCGTGTCAACTAACGTGAACTAAGCAAATCAACACTGTGTATAAATAAGCTGTGCTGATTTCAGCTTACATTTCAAGCTGAATTTCTGCTTAATAAAGGCTGGTCTCGCCGGGAGGCCGAGTTTTAAAACGCTTATGAGCCCAAAAATATTCGGCTGGCGCTTTCAAGATTTCAGCTTCGATAAATGCATTCATAAAACGGGTTGCGGCAATCATATCGTCGCCCGGATAATTTTCCCAGGCGGGATGAAATGTCACTTTCCAACCCTGATAATCAGGCAGCATCGTTGCAATCACAGGTATCACTTTGGCATGGGTCGTCGCAGCGATTCTGGCGGTTGCGGTGAGGGTCGCCGCGGGTATACCAAAAAAGGGAATGAACTCAGCATCCTTGGGGCCGAAGTCCATATCGGGCAGCATAAAAAAAGGCAGGCCTTCACGCATCGCGCGGATGATAGGCTTCACGCCCTCGGCACGCGAAAATAGTTTTACAGGACGAAACCGCGAGCGACCTTTGCGCAAAGCCTGATCAAAAACTTTGCTGCGTTGCTGGGTATAAATGGAGCATAAAGAAGACTCCAGCATGACCGCTACACCCGCCACATCCAGACTGACAAAATGCGGGCACAATAAAATAGTCGGACCCTCTTGTATGCTGGCTAGAGGGACTGCGGGGTCAATCTGAATTAGCTTTTTTAAGCGTTGTTCTGACGCCCACCACAAGATGCCACGCTCCAATACGCTGCGTGCATAGGCCTGAAAATGTTGCCGGGCGAGCTTGACTCTTTCTTTCTCGCTTAAGTGCGGTAAACACAGTCGCAGATTCGTCAAAGTAATATGGCGACGTGATTTGATAATGCCAAACAATAGCGCGCCGACAGCATCGCCAAAACGTCCTAATACCGGCAAAGGCAACCAATGCAACAGCCACATAAAACCTAATACTAATCTCATGCAATATCCCTGTAGATCGTATTCGCATCGGTAGGGCCGCTCACCCCATCAGGTACTTTATAGCGGTTATAACTCCAGAAATATTGTGCTGGACTATGCGCAATTAATTTCTCCATCGCCGCATTAATGGCTTCTGCTTGCTCCGTTGCGTCGCCAGTTAGCTCGCCATCAAAAGCCACAAAACGGATGATATATCCCCGCCCAAACGACAAGCGCTCTGCGTAAGTCAATATCAGCGGCGCACCTGTCATCGTTTGCAACTTGGCAGACAAGGTCATGGTGTAAGCAGGCTTGCCAAAAAATCTGGCCCAGACGCCTTCGCCTTGTTGTGGCACCTGATCTGGCAACAGACCAATCGCCTCACCTTTTTTTAAGGCTTTTGCCATTGTTCTGACACCGGATAAATTGGCAGGCGCTAAGATCAAATTCTCACGCGCTCTTGCACCTTCGATCAGGGGTTTTAACGCAGCTTTGCGTGGCGGCCGATACAAGGCAGTTAAACGGGTTCTGGCAGCGATAGCTTGGGCGATGATTTCAAAACAGCCAAGATGTGGCGTGAGTAAAATCACACCTTTTTTGGCATCTAAGGCCGCTTGCACGATTTCCCAATTTTCTACCGATGCGGTACGTAATACTCGCTCCGGGTTGGCGCACCAGATGAAGGGAAGTTCCAGGACGTTTTTGCCAGCCTCCCGTACTGCGGTAGAAATATGTGTCGTAAAACCCGCCCGGGTAATATTGGCCTGCAAACGACGACGATACGATCCGGAAAAAAGATAAACCAGCCAGCCCAATGCGGCGCCAATGGCATGCAAAACAGGCAATGGGAAAATCGACAAAAATCGGAATAAAGCTACGAGCATAATATCTCTCAACATGAGAAAAATGAGCACTAAGAAATCGGCGCCAAACTAAAACTCCATTAGGAAAACCTTGGCAAACCCGGGCTAATTAGACATAGTGCAAAGAAGAAGCGTAAAATATCACATTCCTAGTGACGGCTATTGCAAAATTAAACTCGGCACCAATATCAATCCTTATAAATTGATATCAATGCAAAGATTAAACTGACAATTGTTTTCATGACGTAAAGCAGTAACCGCCGAGTTAACAGACAACTTGCGAGGCGGTATATAAGTTCCGCTAAAGCGTCGCAGGTTCTCTTTCCGACTGCGGCATGTTTAATACGGTCATTTTTTACAAGGAGCCTGCGATGGCTAATGATTTTCTCTTCACCTCTGAATCGGTCTCTGAAGGACATCCCGACAAAGTCGCCGATCAAATTTCCGATGCAATCCTCGATGCGATTTTTGAACAAGATCCGCTGTCACGCGTCGCGGCTGAAACATTGGTCAACACGGGCTTAGTGGTTCTGGCAGGCGAAATTACCACCAATGCCCATGTCGATTACATTCAGGTTGCACGCGACACCATCAAACGCATAGGCTATGACAATACTGAATTTGGTATTGACTACAAAGGCTGCGCGGTATTGGTTGCTTATGACAAACAATCGAATGACATCGCGCAAGGTGTTGATCAGGCTACCGACGACCATCTGAACACCGGTGCCGGTGACCAGGGCTTGATGTTTGGTTATGCCTGCGATGAAACGCCAGAACTGATGCCAGCACCGATCTACTATGCACATCGTTTGGTGGAACGTCAGGCGCAATTGCGCAAAGATGGGCGCTTGCCGTTCTTGCGTCCAGATGCCAAGAGCCAGGTCACAATGCGTTATGTCGATGGCAAGCCACACAGTATTGATACCGTCGTGTTGTCGACACAGCATAGCCCCGATCAAAGCGATGGCACCAAGATGAAGTCTTCTTTTATCGAAGCCGTCATTGAAGAAATCATCAAACCCGTATTGCCAAAAGACTGGCTGCAAGATACCAAGTTTTTGATCAATCCTACCGGACGTTTTGTCATCGGTGGGCCGCAAGGCGATTGCGGCTTAACTGGCCGTAAAATTATTGTCGATACTTACGGTGGCGCTTGTCCACATGGCGGCGGCGCATTCTCCGGCAAAGACCCTACTAAAGTGGATCGCTCCGCAGCTTACGCAGCACGCTATGTGGCAAAAAATATCGTCGCTGCCGGATTGGCAAAACAATGCCAAATACAAGTGGCGTATGCAATTGGTGTAGCACGTCCGATGAATGTGACGGTTTATACCGAAGGCACAGGGGTGATCCCGGATGATCAGATCGCTGCTCTGGTGAATGAGTATTTTGACCTGCGTCCAAAAGGCATTATCCAGATGTTAGATCTGTTGCGCCCTATTTATACTAAAACGGCGGCGTATGGTCACTTTGGCCGTGAAGAACCTGAGTTCACCTGGGAACGCACCGACAAAGCGGTGTTGTTGCGTAAAGCGGCTGGTTTGTAATTTTTTGACGCGTATTAAGTTGTAAGGTTGAAGCATGCGATGGTGGACTCAGTTGGGCGGTAATAATTTATCCAGTTCTACCTCGTCCGTCATTGCATGTGCCAGCCTGATGTTATTGATCTCATCAGCTAATGCGTCAGTCGTTGCTGGCGCTGTTACTAATACTGCTGCAGCTAGTGCAGTGGCTAGTGCAGCCGCCAGTGCGAGCAAGCCGCCTCTAGCGCCTACCTTATTCCCAAATCCAAAAATCATCACCGACTGGTGCACGCCATTAGTGGCTCGGTTGCCTAAAGTGTCGCTCAATGATTGCCGCAACAGTAAGGTAATGCCGACTGGGGCGAAATCCGTGAATGGCTTCCCAATTTTGGCGCGCGATTTTGAGGCGGTCTCTAAAAATATCACTAAAGCAGATACTAAACCTGACACTAAACCTGACACTAAACGAAAGCCAGCCATCAAAATTCTGCTAATCGGCGGTATTCATGGTGATGAAAAAACAGCGTCAGCGATCGTATTTAAGTGGCTGGACAGCATGCAAAAACCTGCCGCGCAAGAATTTCAGTGGAAGGTCGCGCCCATCGTCAACCCGGATGGTTTGCTGGCGGCCAAATCCAAACGTGTGAACGCGCATGGCGTTGACTTAAATCGTAATTTTCCGACGCCGAATTGGGAACACGACGCGCCACGTTATTGGGCCAACACCACCCGCAGCGATCCGCGCCGCTTCCCCGGCAAAGCGCCGATCTCGGAGCCAGAAAGCCGTTGGGTATTCGATACGATAGAAAAATTCAAGCCCGACGTCATCATCTCGGTGCATGCACCGTTTGGCGTGCTGGATTTTGATGGCCCGGTCACACCGCCGATCCGCTTTGGCCGCCTGATGTTCAACCGGGTTGGCGTTTACCCAGGCTCGCTAGGCAACTATAGCGGCTTGCACAAAGACATCCCGGTGGTCACGATAGAACTGCCCAACGCCACAGTCATGCCACCAGACGCTGAAGTCCAGCGCATCTGGCAAGACATGCTGGGCTGGATCAAACGCAATGTGCCTGCGCAAGCTAAATTAGCGCAGCGCTAACTGCAAAATCACTATACTCCCCCTATTTTTTATAAAAATAGGCTGATTGCCCAATAATTCTTTGGACAATTAAATATACACATCAGGAGTATATTAAAATCAATCAAACCACTTTCTGCTCACAGAATCGCTAAAAGTGAGTTAAACCGACAACAGCTATGCCTCAGACATCACTCCATTGCCGCAGCAAATTGTGATAATGACCGGTCAAACTCAAGACTTCATCGCAGTCACCTAAACGTCCGCGCAGCTTTTGAATATTCTGGTCCAGCTCAAATAACATCCCGCGCCGGCTGTCGTCGCGCACCATACTTTGGGTCCAGAAGAAAGAGCAAATACGCGCACCCTGTGTCACCGGCTCTACTCGATGCAGGCTGCTGGACGGATAGACAATCAAATCACCGGCGGGCAGTTTGACCTCATGCGTGCCATAGGTATCGACGACGACCAGCTCTCCGCCTTCATACTCTTCCGGGTCGCATAGAAAAAGTGTGGACGATATATCAGTACGCATATACGCAGCACCCGGCAGTTTGCGTACCGCGCCGTCGATATGTAAGCCGTAATGGTCGCCGCCTTCATAACAATTAAATAGTGGTGGGACTGTGCGCAAAGGTAAGGTGGCGGCGAAGAATAAAGGGTTACGCGCCAGCGCGGCCAACACAGTCTCTCCCAGTTCTATACTAAGCGGTGAACTCTCTGGGAGTTGCCGATTGCGCTTGACTTGCGCGCCTTGTTCGCCAACGGTCGCTTTGCCATCAATCCAGTCTGACTGATCCAGTTTTGCTCTGATCTGCGCGACCTGATCACGGGTCAATACTTCAGGTATGTGCAACATCATCGTATCTGCTCCTTGTCATGCAAAAGCCCCTCGTGCAGACGAAGGGCTTTTGATTGCGTTATTTCTTGTTGGCTATTTAGCTCTAGCTATCCATTTATAACAATCAATATAGCCAGAAACTAAAGTTTCAAGTTCAGTTAAAACTTAATATTCGCCATCAAAGTTGCCGAGCGTGGCGTGACTGGCGTGTAACGATATCCACTCTTGTTAATCGCTGCAACGTAGGCTTTATCGCCAAGGTTGTACAGGTTCAATTGCAGATCGATATTCTTGTTGATGGCATAACTCGCCATTGCATCCACCACCCAATAGGAATTGGTATAAGCCGGTGTGCCGACGGCACCATCAGTGCCACGCAACAAAGAATCAACAAAACGTGCGCCGCCACCGAGCTTCACGCCAAACGGTAACTCATACGAGGTCCATGCGGTGAAAGCTTGTTTTGGCGTGTAGGCCAGATTGTTGATACCGCTGGCAGTCGTGATTTTTCCGCTCTCTACTTTGGTGTCCATCTTGGTATAACCGGCACTGACTAACCAAGTTTTAGTGATCGCGCCAGTCACGCCCAACTCCACACCTTGCACCCGCTTTTTGCCCGTTTGGTAGTACAGCAGATCAACCAGGTTTTGTTCAACCTCATTTGATACTTCGGTACGATACAAAGCTGCGGTAAACGACAACTTTTGGTCTAACAAATCCCACTTGGTACCGATCTCTGCATTCTTGGTTTCTTGCGGATCAAACTTAGGATTGGCAGCACTGCTCGCAGAGGCACTTAAAGCAAAATTAGAACCGCCCGGTGGCTGTTTGGACGTGGCATAGGACACATACACACTGCTGGCTTCGGTCGGTTTATACAGACCACCGACTTTCCAGTTCACCAGATTACCGTCCATATTTAAATTGGTCGGGATCAAAGTATTGACTGGCAAAGTAGGATTAGCAGCCAGCGTCGATAAACTAGTGGCAGAATAATCCGTGCTGTAGTGATCGATCCGTACACCGCCGCTTAATTGCCATTGCGGCGTAAATTTTAAAGTATCAAAAGCGTAGGCACTCACCGTGGTAGTTGCGCCGCGGGTGAACACGCCGTTGCGCACTAAATTCAAGCCGCTAACAGGATCATTCGGATTCGGATTATAGAAGTTGGCAGCAGGCAGTGTGCCTGTGCCGCTGTAGCCAAAGGTGTTTTGTTTTTCGTTGGTCAGCTCGACACCGGTCAACACCGTATGCTGGAGTCCGTTCGTATCAAAATCAAGTAGCAGATTAGTTTGATTCGTCAAAATTTCATTTTTTTGATCTTTGAGCGTACGAGTACTCCGTGCCAGGGTCCAGGTAGATAAGTTGCTTGCTGATGGCGTAAGCAGATTCGCAGTCGTGCCCATGAAGGCGGTCAATAAATAATTTTGCGAGGTTTTGCCGTAGCGGGTGGTGTTGATCAATTTCGCTTTAGGATTAAAGTCATGTTCTATCCTCCCAGTCAGCATATCAGCTTTGACTTTGTCAAAATCGCTAGACGATCCATAGAAATTTTTTGGATCTACCATCGGCGCAGTTGATAGGAAAGGACGTTTAGGATCCGGACTGCTGTAGCCAGGCAAGCCTATTGTTGGAACGCCGCCATCCGGCACATTATTTTGATCAACATGCAGGTAATTCAGATAAATCCGGGTCGGACTACCAAGCCCAAATGCCAGCGACGGTGCGACACCCCAGCGTTTATTTTTGACTTCGTTACGGCTGGTGCTGCCACTATCTTCATCCATCACATTTAAACGAAATGCGGTACCTGTCTCTGCATTGATGACTTTATTCCAGTCCGCCGTAACGCGCTTTTGACTACCGCTACCGAATTTGACCGAGCCGTAAGTCGCATCATCTTTTTGCGCTTGTTTACTCACCAGATTGATTGATCCGGTGGGCGCACTACGACCGCTATCGGTCCCTGCAGCGCCTTTTAATACATCGATCTGCTCGATATTGAACAAGTCGCGCGAGATTGATCCCAGATCACGTACGCCGTCTACATAAATACTGCTGGAAGAATCAAAACCACGCATATAGACCGCGTCGCCTGTATTCGTGCTGCCGTTTTCACCAAGGAAGAATGCACCAACGCCAGGAGTATTTTGCAAAGCTTGGGTCAAGGTCACCGCGCCTTGTTGCTCTATCAGCTCGCGCTTAATCACGGTAATCGTTTGCGGAGTATCGACCAGAGGCTGGGTATATTTTGGCGATGAGGCCTTGTCCGCTTTAAAATCATTTTCCTGTTTCGACGTCACTTTTACTTCTGGCAAAGTCGTATCAGCCGCCTGCGCAAGTGCTGGCAGCATCACAGCAGCGATCGCTGCGGCGGTCAAAGTTTGATTAAATTGGGGACGTACATGCTTGCGACTTTTAATGTGTGACATCTTCGTTCCTGATATATAAATAAAAAAATCTGAAAAGCCCTGTCCGGGCGTATCTATAGCGATGCAGGCATGAACTGAACGACCGATGCTAAATATTGAGGCAACACCGCTCCCAAGCATTAAATGCCAGAGCGTGTTGAACATGATCAGAGTTGATGAGCGCAGATCAGTAAGATTGCGCTACCGCCAGTTGCACTTTGCAAAAAAGGTGGCTGGCAGACAGAGGGGGAAGAATGTCGAAGCTGGCTTGGGTCTAGTACGTTTGTAACGAGATGTAATTTTAAATGAGAATCATTCTTAATCGCAAGCGAAATTTTTATTATTTCATCGCCAAAAAAGAGTTCGGCAACATCGCAGGACAAAATCGGTATCGTTTTTTATCTGCACAGACTATTCAAAGAATCCAACTCACGGAAAAAATGATGAACTAAAAGCATAATTACCTTGTCCATCAGCACTGCTTAATTCGATAATCAGCCTGTCTGCATCGAAGTAAGTCACACAGGATGTTTAGTAGCGTTTCGGAAGTCAACATACACAAAAATAACGACAAGGAAAATAATGGAACACAAAGCAAAATCAAAAAAACCTGCTGTGCTCATCGCCTCATTCAGTCTTGCGCTATTGGGTTTAGCCACCGCGAGTATCAGTCAAGCACAAACTACGGTGGCAGGCGCAATGACAGAATCGGTAGTCGCTGCCGATCCGCAGCAATGGCTGGAAGATGTCACCGGCGAGAAAGCCCTGGATTGGGTCAAGGCACGTAATCAGGTCACTCGCAGCAAATTGGATAGCGATGCTGGTTTCATCAAGCTACGCAGTGATTTGCAAGTCGTACTGAACTCCAAAGACCGGATCCCGACCGTGAACAAAATGGGAAATTATTATTACAATTTTTGGATGGACGCCGATCATCCACGCGGCGTCTGGCGCAAAACGACGCTGGACGAATATCGCAAATCCCAACCAAAATGGGAAACCGTGCTCGATATCGATGCACTGGCAAAAATAGAGAACGAAAACTGGGTATTCAAAAATAGCAACTGCCGTGATCCGGTTTATGACCGCTGCTTAATTCAATTATCTCGCGGCGGCGCAGATGCAGTAGTAATGCGCGAATTTGATCTGACCACACAGAGCTTTATCAAAGACGGTTTTACCCTGCCGGAAGCCAAGATGAACATCGATTGGCGCGATAAAGATACGCTATTCGTCGGAACCAATTTTGGCGAAGGCTCACTGACGGATTCTGGCTATCCGCGCATCGTCAAAGAGTGGAAACGTGGCACACCGATCAGCGCCGCCAAGACTTTATTGGAAGGTGAAAAAACCGATATCTCGGTCTCAGCCCGAAGCTACGATCAAGATGGTATTCATCACGAAATCGTTAGCAGAGGTGTGACTTTTTACACGTCGGAAGAATATTTAAAAGAAGGTAGCAAACTGACGCGATTAGATGTGCCAGCAAAATCCAATATCAGTTTCTTTGGCAAACAATTCGTCGTTAGCCTACGTGAAGCATGGACCACTGGCGGCAAGACCTACGCCACTGGCAGCCTGCTGGCGATTGATTTTGACGCGTATAAAAAAGGCAAACGTAATTTCAATGTATTGTTCCAGCCGACGGATACAAGCTCACTCAATGGCGAGGCAATTACTAAACATTATCTGCTGGTGCAGTCATTGAATAATGTCAAAAGTAATCTGACTGAATGGCAGCTAAAAAAGGGCAAATGGGTCTCACGTGAAGTCGCCCTGCCCACACTAGGTAGCATCGGTGTCAGCGCGATTGACGCCAATCATTCTGACGATTATTTCCTGAGCTATTCCGACTATCTGACTCCTAGCGTTTACATTCTGGCGCATGCGGGTAACGATCAGCGCGAAACCTTAAAATCTGCCCCTAGCTTTTTCGATGCAACGCCTTACGAGACCGTACAAAAGTTTGCCACCTCCAAAGACGGCACCAAAGTCCCATACTTTATGGTGCGCAATAAAGACGTGAAATACGATGGTAACAATCCGACACTGTTGTACGGCTATGGTGGCTTTGAGATTTCGTTGACACCGTCCTACTCCGGTAGTCTGGGTAAAACCTGGCTAGAAAAAGGCGGCGTCTATGTCGTGGCCAATATCCGTGGCGGTGGCGAATACGGTCCGCGCTGGCATGAGGCCGCGTTAAAAGAAAACCGTCAGCGTGCGTATGATGATTTTGCCGCAGTCGCGGACGACCTGATCGCCAGCAAAATCACCAACCCACAACATCTGGGCGCGATGGGTGGCAGCAATGGTGGCTTACTCGCCGGTGTCGCCTTGACCCAGCATCCAGAACTGTTTAATGCCGTTGTCAGCCAGGTGCCTTTGCTAGACATGCAGCGCTTTAACAAACTGCTGGCAGGAGCGTCGTGGATGGGTGAATACGGCAATCCAGACATTCCAGCAGAATGGGATTACATTTCACGCTACTCACCATACCAAAACGTCAAAGCGGGCGTTAAATACCCGAATGTCTTGTTCATCACGTCCACCCGTGATGACCGTGTACATCCGGGACATGCACGCAAGATGGCCGCAAAAATGATCAGTCAGGGTCACGACAATGTCTGGTCTTACGAAAATATTGAAGGCGGTCACGGCGGTGCGGCTAACAATGCACAACGTGCAGATATGGCAGCGATTACCTATTCGTTTTTGTGGAATATGTTGAAGCGGGATAATGGCGATGTGGTGATTAAGCGTTAGTTTTACTGCTACATTTAAGCGCTCAGTTTCCGAATTTTGCGGATTGTGTTCAAAAGCCGCTGACATTTAAGTCAGCGGCTTTTTTATATCTCTGGTGCGCTTAATGGAAAATCTCGGTTTATGCAAAGTGACATATCCACCGATATGCTGAACGCTCACAAACAAACAGCGGCAATTGCTCGAAGTTACGGCATTTTAGAGGGCGCAGCAATTTCCTCAATTGAAGCTAGAGGAGTTTCCCTTTTCGCAGAATCTGCGGGACGCGCGGCTCGTCAGTGGGGCAAGTATGTTATTAAAGGGGCTGGTGTAATTGGCGCAATAGCTGGATCTAGCGTTGTCTTTGCAGCTGATTTATTTACTCACTCTGACGAGGCAGGTCGTTACTCTGATTGCATTAAATCATGTACTCTCATCTACGGTAAATAATAATCTCTCTATCCATTGGCTTATATGAAAATAATGAATTTTAATGGGAAACAAAATATTGCTTTGCTCAACTCATTATCAGAGATATTGGTAAGACATGATTTTTTGTTTATTGGCGTTGACAAATCTCGGACTGACATTGCAACGTGGGAGAAAAAATTAACTCCGACACTGAGCGCAACCATGATGGTGACATTGAGTAGTACACTTAGCCCAGATTTATGGTCTATAGAGCCTCTGATTATTTTGTATTCAAGTTTCGCGGCTGAGAAATCTAATTATCTGGGATTAGATCGTGATTGTTCACCAGTAACTGATCGCTGGATAGAGCCAGATTCAGTTCCGATTATGCGGCTATTTCCCGCTCACTACAGATGGCAAGATAAGCTAGAGATTAAGTACCCTGTTTTAGAAGGTCGTCCTGATAATCTTGCGTTTCTTGCTCAAGAATTTTCCGATGTCTATGATGAATACGCATTGCCAGTATTAACGAATTTTTCTAATTCACTTAGCGCAGCTGAATTTTTATTGACTTCCTCAAGCCTTTATAAAACTCGACGTTTATCCACCGTTAGACCACGCTACGATCTTTTACGGGAGCCGATTTATGCTGCAATATTATTTTTAGAAGCTGGAGAATTCCAACGCAGTTTAGATTTACTAAAGCGCTGGGATACTTGTGAGGAAATGTTTGATCCTTCATTTACAGCGCAATACAAACGCAGTCTTGTTTGTCAAATTAAAAAATTGATTCCGTACTTCGAGTCGCAATTAAGCAAGCGTAGCGTGCGTAGCCCGTAGCGCCATGCGCACCGCTTCACCGGATATCCTGATTTTTTAAGCCGTTTGTTTTTCCATCATTGGTGCGCATGGCGCACCCTACGCAATATTTATGCGGCTTGTGGCGTGTTTTTGTGCCGCAAGGCACGTCTTTGCTGGGGGATCGTTTCCACATAAAGCCTGATGTGCGTCTCCTCGTAGGGTGCGCCATGCGCACCGTTTCACCGGATATCTCATTTTTAAGCCGTTTGTTTTTCCATCATTGGTGCGCATGGCGCATATATGGACTCTTCACGATTACAAGAGTTTTCAAATGAAATAAGTGCGATCGGTCGAATTCACGATATTGAACCGGACCCAATGAATTGCGCCGCATGCGGATCTGTTGATTGGCTCTGTCAGCCTTAGGTATTGATTTGAAATGAGCCGGAGCCGGGCTGCACCTCTCTCCCGTGCGCGGCATAGGGCGTTCCATGCGATTGACATTCACACTACATGTCGCATCATCGATAGGATGCAAGCGTGCATCAAGCGATTAAATATACTCCTAGTATGTATATTTAAATAGTCCAAGTAATTATTGGGCATCTAGGCATTTTTCAGATTTCTTTATGGGAGTATATCCGTACACTTCTAAGATATGCGCAGCCATTTACACCAAATATAGGCTTCAGATACCTTATATTGCCATCACTTTCGGAGGACAAAATCACGGCGAAAAATACAAATGCTGTATCGTCAGTGGCTCTGAAGTTGCTGAATTCTCAAACCCTGGAAAATTGTTTGTCTTCGCTTCGATCGCAATTCCGCCTCAAGATCACCCAATCCAATCGAATACCCTATGAGTTTGTACCAACTACTTGCACAATTTATAAAACAACATAAACGGCACTATATTGCAGCGGGCGCTATGCTACTTAGCGTCGCAATATTGACTGTGCTGATCCCGCGCAAAGTCGGCGCGGTGATTGATGCGATGGTGGCGCACACCTTAGATGGTCGCGGACTGGCGATCCAGTTAGGCCAGCTGATATTGATGGGAATAGCGATTTACTTTTTGCGCGTAGGCTGGCGCTTGCAATTGTTTGCAGCGTCATATCAGTTAGGCGTGCAATTACGCACCAGGCTATATCAGCGCTTGAGTTTACAAGGCGCGCCGTTTTTTCAGCAGCAACGCACTGGCGATTTAATGGCGCTCGGCACCAATGATGCAGATGCGATTGAACTGGCGTCTGGGGAAGCCATGCTGGCGGGCTTTGATGGCACGATGACTTTTGCACTGGTGATCGGCATGATGTTGCTGGGTGTGGATTGGCGGCTGGCGCTGGTGGCATTGCTGCCCTTCCCTTTTATGGCGTGGGCATTTAAGAAAATCACTCATCACGTGCATGATGCATCCCGTGACTCTTTAAACCGGTTTAGTAAGCTCAATGATCAGGTGCAGGAAACTCTGGCGGGTGTACGCACCTTGCGCGCTCTCGGTCTGGAACAACGCAGCGCAGCGCAATTTGCCGAACTGGCCGAACAGGCAGCCGATGCCAGTCTGAGCGCACAGCGCTGGGAAGCCGCTTATGAACCAGCAGTCGGTATCGCCCTGACCTCCGCAGGCGCATTGACGCTGGCAATGGGCGGATATCTGGTCTGGAATCAACAAATGACCATCGGTACCCTGACCAGCTTTACGATGTATTTGGGTCAATTGATCTGGCCGATGTTTGCTGCTGGTTGGGTATTGTCCTTGCTGGAACGCGGCAAAGCCGCATGGAATCGGTTGGAGCCTGTTCTGGCGGCGGAACTTAGTGTGCAGGATCATGGTCAGATCACCACATCGCCGCAGGGTAGTTTGCGTTTTCAGGACATCAGTTTTTCGTACCCTAGACAATCTGCCATCGCGCTGGATCATGTGTCGTTTAACTTAGACGAGGGGAAAACGCTGGGCATCGTCGGACATACAGGATCGGGCAAATCGACAATTATCCGTTTGATATTGCGGCAATACGATATAGCTGCCGCCGGTAAAGGCACACTAGGCTCGCTAGGTTCGCTACGTTGGGGTGAGCATGCGCAATCGGATTATCGCTTACATAGTTTGCGGCTGGCGATCAACTGGGTATCGCAGGAACCTTTTTTGTTCTCTGCATCGATTGCTCATAATATTGCTTTGGGCAATCCCGACGCGACCCGTGAACAGATTATTCACGCCGCTACGCTGGCGGCCGTACATGAGGATATTGTGCGCTTCCCGCAGGGCTATGACACACCGGTAGGTGAGCGCGGTGTGACGCTTTCTGGTGGACAGCGTCAACGGGTTGCGATTGCTCGCGCTTTACTGACCGATAGTCCTTTACTGTTACTGGATGACGCCTTGTCAGCAGTCGATACCGATACCGAAACCCGCATCCTTCAACATCTAAATGAATTACGTCAGCAACGTAAAGAGCGCAGCGCCATTATCGTCAGTCATCGCCTGAGCGCCGTTGCGAATGCAGATCATATTTTAGTGCTGCGTGAAGGCCGAGTGATTGAACAAGGCACGCATGACATGTTATTAGAGCAAGCAGGATGGTACGCAGCCCAATGGCGCTATCAACAATTGGAAGCCAGTCTTGATGCGGCTTAAACCTGTCAGTAACCGGCTGTGGTATTCCGCAGCCTCTGTTAGCTAAGCCAACTATTCTTCGTCAACTATCCACTCTACAAAAGTTAAAAGTAATGTCTGAAGTAAATGCGATAGGCAGCCCAGCAATGAGCGCCCCCGAAAGCAAGTCCGAAAAAAAGCTCGCAGTGAATTTGCTCATGCAAGCGGCACAACCCGAACGTCGCCACGTGCTGCTAGGGATTCTATTTTTATTTGTCGCTGCAGGACTGGAAGCACTGGGTCCTCTGCTAGGTAAGGCGTTTATTGATCGCTATCTGTTGCCTCATCAAATGGATACCGCCATCGTAGTCGGCTTGCTGGTCACCTATCTGGCCACAGGCTGGTGGGCAACCTGGCTGCGATATCTGCAACTGTCACGCCTGGCCGGTGTTGCCATGCGCTCGGTGCGCCGCCTGCGTGAGCAAGTGTATGAACATGTACTGCGCTTGCCGATGGCTTTTTTTGATAAAGCGATTACGGGACAACTAGTCAGTCGTGTAACCAACGACACCGAAGCTGTTAAAAATCTATACGTCCAAGTCTTGTTTGTCATGCTGGACTCTTCCATCGTGGTGATCGGCGCACTGGTAGCAATGGCGTGGCTGGATTGGCGGCTGATGCTGATCGTAGCAATGCTAATCCCGGCCGTAGTGATCATCGTTTGGTTTTATCAGCGCTGGAGTGCGCCAGCAGTGAGTCGTGCGCGCCAGTTGCGTAGCGAGATCAACGCGCAGGTTGCAGAGAGTATTAACGGCATGAGCACGCTGCAAGCAAGCAATGCCGAATTGCGTTTCGGCGCACGGTTTGACGCGACCAATCAACAACATTACCATGCGCGGTTAGACGAGTTGCGAGCCAATGCTTGGCTCTTGCGTCCTGCGCTGGACTTACTCAATTCGCTGCTATTGGTAGTGGTGATCTTTTGTTTTAGCCAGCGTGATTTTTCTGGTGTTGAAGTCGGTATCTTGTATGCGTTTGTCAGCTATATTGCCCGCGTGGTTGATCCTTTGATCCAGATCACCTTGCAATTCGGTCAGATACAACAAGCAGTGGTTTCGGCGGCACGGGTGAATACTTTATTGAGAGAAAAAACGACTACCAGCATCATCAGCGACCAAAAAATTAGCCAAGGTGATTTGCGCTTACAGCATCTGGCTTTTGGCTATGACCCAGTCAATCCGGTGCTGCATGATGTTAACTTGCATATCCCGGCAGGCAGCTTTTTCGGCATTGTCGGCCACACAGGAAGCGGCAAGTCCACTCTGCTCAGTCTATTATTGCGTTTCTATACCGCACAGTCTGGTCGTATCACGATTGATGATATTGATCTGACCAGTTTTAGCGATGAGCATTTCCGCGCCAGTGTGGGACTTGTACCGCAAGAGCCATTTTTATTAGCAGCCAATGCCCGCGAAAATATCGCCATGGGGCGCGATATCAGCGAGGCCGATATCATTATCGCCGCCAAAGCGGCACGCGCGCATGACTTTATTCTGCAACTGGAACAAGGTTATGACACGCCCTTGGGTGAAGGCGGCGCGCGCCTGTCTACCGGCCAAAAACAATTGATCGCGATCGCCCGTGCGCTGGCGGGCAAACCCCGCATCTTGTTTTTGGATGAAGCTACATCACATATCGACAGCGAGACCGAGCAAGTCGTACAAACAGCGCTGACAGAACTGCGTGGCAGCGTGACCATCGTGGCGATTGCGCACCGTCTATCCACTATCCGCGACGCAGACCAGATTGTCGTACTCAATCACGGCAATATTGCAGAACAAGGCACGCACGCACAATTGATGCTGCTGGACTCTGGCATTTATCAAAAACTGTATTTGCTGCAAACATTAGAAGACTAAGGAAGACATGAGTACTTTGATGAAATTAATCTTAGGTGGTATCGCTGTTCTGACAGCCTGTTTTTTAGGTGCGCTGATCTATATATTTTTTGGTATCTTGCCCAATTTGCCGTCACTGGATGCAGTCACCGATTACCAGCCAAAAATCCCGCTCCGTATCTACACCGCCGACAATGCTTTGATCGGTGAGTTTGGTGATGAACACAGAGATTTTGTCGCTATCAAAGATATTCCGCCAGTCATGAAAAACGCTTTATTGGCGATAGAAGACAAGCGATTTTACGAGCATAGCGGGATTGATTTTCGTAGTGCTTTACGGGCATTGCTAGCAGATTTGAGCGGTGGTTTTCATCAAGGTGGCTCGACTATCACGATGCAAGTCACTCGTAATATTTTGCTGACACAAGAAAAAACCGTTATGCGCAAGTTTAAAGAAATTGTCTTAGCCTATCGCATCGAAGCGGCATTAAGCAAAGACCAGATTCTTGAGCTATATATGAATCAAATCTATCTCGGTCAACGTACCCATGGTTTTTCCAGCGCGGCTAATACCTACTTCGGTAAATCGCTGCAAGAGTTATCGATTGCAGAAGCCGCCATGCTGGCAGGCTTACCGCAAAATCCAGCACGCCATAATCCAGCAGTCAATCCGCAACGCGCCAAGCAACGTCAGCTGTTAGTTTTAAAGGCGATGCAAGATGATGGTTATATTACGCAAGCCCAATATGATCAAGCCAGCAAAGAAGAACTGCATATCAGTAGCCGCCAGCAGTTTGATGCGCATGCCGATTACGTCGCGGAAATTGTGCGTCAAAGTATCGTCGCAGAGTATAAAGACGCTGCGTATACCAGCGGCCTGAAGGTCTACACCACGATTTATAAAGCCGAGCAAGACGCCGCATACGAATCATTACGCCGTAATGTCATGGCCTACGACCAGCGTCATGGATATCGTGGCCCGGAGGCTTTTATTGAGCTACCCACTGACGAAGATGAACGTGATGATGCTATCGATGCTGTGATGCTGAAACATCCTACCAATGATAAATTGCTGCCTGCGGTCGTGCTGGAAGTTAGTCCAAAATCACTCAAAGCGGAAATGGCGTCCGGCGATACAATTACCCTCAGCGGAGAGACCTTGCGCTTTGCGGACAAAGCCTTGCAAAATAATGCCAACCGCGATTTAAAAATACGTCCAGGCGCTTTGATACGTGTGATGCAAGATGCTAAAAAACGCTGGACGATCAGTCAATTGCCGGAAGTAGATGCCGCCTTCGTCGCCCTGAATGCGCAAGATGGTTCGTATCGTGCGATGGTCGGTGGATTTGATTTCAACCGTAAACAATTTAATCATGTAACCAGTGCATGGCGTCAGCCTGGTTCGTCGATCAAACCCTTTATTTATTCTGCTGCGTTGGAAAAAGGCTATTCGCCAGCCACCATCGCCAACGACGTGCAATTGTCCGAAACCAGTACTGAAGATTTAAAGTGGGATCCACGCAATGACGATGGCAAATACGATGGACCTATCAGTTTGCGTACCGCATTGGCACAATCTAAAAACGTAGTCTCAGTGCGTTTGCTGCGCGCAATCGGCGCCAGCTATGCACGTGATTACTTACCTCGCTTTGGTTTTGATATCACCAAGCAACCACAAAATCTGACGCTTGCGCTGGGTACCGGATCAGTCACGCCACTCCAGGTTGCGGCTGCTTATGCGGTATTTGCTAATGGCGGTTATCAGATTAAACCGTGGCTGATTCAAAAAATTACCGACTCACGTGGCAAAGTATTGTCAGACATTAAACCACCCGCCGTTGCGCAAGAAGATGCCAGAGTTATTGACGGTCGTAACGCCTTTATCATGGACAGCATGCTGCGTGAGGTCGTCAGAACCGGTACCGGTGCATCTGCTACGCCACGCTTAGGACGACATGACATTGCGGGCAAAACGGGTACCAGCAGCGATGCGGTCGATGGCTGGTTTGCAGGCTATGCGGGTAACTTAGTGGCAGTAGCATGGATGGGATACGACGATCCAAAGTCACTGGGCGGCAGAGAGTTTGGTGCAACTTTATCTCTACCAATCTGGATCGACTATATGCATCAGGCAATGGCAGGCAAACCTGAACTACAACGCGCTGTGCCAGAGAATGTATCCAACGCAGAAGGCGATTGGATGTATAACGAATTTATGAACGGTGCGGGCGTTAAAACTTTTGATCTTGACCTTCCCGGCACTCCTTCGGTCCCGCCAGCTGCGGGAACAACTCCCGGGCTAACGCCTGCTGCAACACCAGCTACAACGGCACCACTTCCCAACCAAGAAATCATCAAATAAAAAAAGCCCGCTACCAGAGCGGGCTAAAATCCTTACCTTTGGAGAGTATCAAGGATGAAGCAAGTATATGGTGAAAATATTACGGAGTAATGACAGGCTGAATCAGAGCCTACTTTTTTTCTGACGATCTATTACTGCCCCTTATTTAGACTTACTGACCCTTACTGCCCCTTACTGACCGGGTGCGCTCGAACCCCAAGTGCAAAAAAAAGCCCGCTGGAATAGCGGGCAAAATCTACAATCTGGAGAGAGTAGAAACCGGTAAGTTACATCGTGCCAATCTGTGTAAGACCTCTCTTAAAATTGGCTACAGAACATGGACAAATTAGGCTGCAATAGGTTCCGCACAATCAAGATTTCTCAATGCCTCAAACCCCTGCTGCAAATCATTCTGTAAATCTTGAACTGCTTCCAGACCGATATGCAAACGTATCATCGGCGCCTGCCATTGGCTGGCATTCACGGTGCGGCAGTGTTTTGGCTTGGTCGGCAAAATCAGACTCTCGTAGCCGCCCCAGCTAAAGCCGATACCAAATAATTCCGTACGGTCTATCAGCTCGGCAACTTGTTGTTCTGTGATGTGCTGATGAAAAATCGCACCCATCAAACCACAGGCGTAATCAGGATGGAAATCGCGCTTCCATAGTTCATGCCCCGCTGCACCTGGCAACGGTGGATACAGCACTTCGGCGATTTCTGGCTGAGCCTGTAACCATTGCGCGATATGCAATGCGCTGACTCTGTGTACCGCCAGGCGCGCAGACATCGTGCGCAAACCGCGTAAAGCCAATGCCGCATCGTCCGCACCGATCGATAAACCCAACTGCTTGTAGGTATCGCGTAAACGAGGATGCAAGGCTTCTGTGGTTAAAATCACACCCATCATGGCGTCGGAGTGGCCAACAATATATTTTGTCGCCGCGTGGATAGAGACATCAATGCCCAGTTCAAACGAAGACCAGCCTATCGGCGTTGCCCAGGTACTGTCAGACACAATCACCGCGCCGCTTGCATGCGCGACTGCGGCCATCGCAGGAATGTCCTGTACCTCAAACGTCAATGATCCCGGTGACTCGACAAACACAACTTTGGTATTAGGCTGCATTAATGACGCGATATTCCTGCCGATCAGGGGATCATAATAAGTGGTACTGATACCCATTTTTTTGAGCAAGCCATCACAAAATAAACGGGTCGGATCGTAAGTCGTATCCACCATCAGTAAATGATCGCCAGGTTTTAACAAAGCCAGCAAAGTAGTGGTGATCGCGGATAAACCCGATGGTGTCAGCAAACAAGCGGCTGCGCCTTCTGCTGCACATAAAGCATGTTCCAGCGCCAAAGTCGTCTCATTACCGTGGCGACCGTAAATTGCTCGGGTACCAGTCGCCTCCTTTAAACCTGCCACATTGGGAAATAGCATGGTCGAGGCACGGATGACTGGCGGATTCACTGGCCCGTGGTGCGCTTTACCTTTGCGCCCTGCGTGAGTCAGTTTGGTGGCGGTTTGCCATTGCGGATCGTGCTTACTCATGATGCGTCCTTGATTGTGCTGAATTACTCTGAATTTGTTCGATCTGATCGATCTGATCGATTTGTCCAATTAACTGCGATGCCGTAGCTCACCAAAGCGCGCCAGCTGCAGCCTTGTCCTACCTTGCTATAGTGAAATTGGCTAAGTTCTAATCGTAACAAAACACAGATGAAATTTTTTACCAAAAAATCATAGATAATTCATCTTATTGAGAATAATTTTCTATAAAATTCAATCTATGGATAAAAAAGATATCGAAATATTACAAATTCTTCAAAAAGACGCCTCCATCGCTTTGGCCGATCTGGCTCAGGCGGTGCATTTGTCGGTCACGCCATGCTGGCGGCGCGTGCAACGGTTGCAGGACGATGGCGTGATCCGGCAACAAGTCGTGCTATGCGATCCCGGCAAGCTCAATCTGGGACTGACCGTGATGGTTGTCTTAAAAGCAGCGCAGCATAACGAAGGCTGGATGCAGCGCTTTATCAGCGGCACCAAGGACATCCCGGAAATTGTCGAAATTTTGCGTATGAGTGGTGATACCGATTACCTGCTGAAGGTGCTGGTACCGGACATGGCCGGTTTTGATCAGGTATATAAAAAATTGGTCAAGGTCGCTGATTTGCAAGATGTCAGCTCTAGCTTTGTAATGGAAATCATCAAAAGCACTACCGCGCTACCGCTGGATTACGCGGTGTTAAAAACGCTGAAAGTGTGATTAAGTGGCATTTCGATGAAGAGTTATAAAACATCCGTTACTATGAAAATTAATATACTCCCTATATGTATATTTATATGTCCATATATAACCTGGACAATCGGCCATTTTTATTAAAAAAATGGGGGAGTATATTAAAAATCTCTACTCTATTCGCTAATAACACATACCCATGGAATTATTTGAACGCATCATCGCTATCATCTTGCCGGTGTTTATCATCATCGGTCTGGGCTATTTGTATGCGCGCGTTAGAAGTACTACCGATAAAGGCGCTGGCGTTAAAGACGATATGGTGGCGATTAACCGCGTCAGCATGGATGTGCTCTGTCCGTTGCTGGTGTTTTGCGCGCTCGCCGCAAAAGAATTTGATGTTGCTCACAACGCCTGGCTGATCCTGGCCGGCGTGCTGATTGCGCTCGGCTCTGGCTTGCTGGCGTGGCCAGTGGCACGCTTGCTGGGCTACGATGTACGCAGCTTTGTGCCGCCCATGATGTACAACAATTGCGGCAACATGGGCTTGCCTCTGGCGGCACTGGCGTTTGGTGCCAATGGATTGTCGGCAGCGGTTGCCTTGTTTATGGCGTGCAATCTGGTGTACTTCACGGTTGGCATTAAAATTATTCAGCGCGGCCATCCCGACCACCAAGACTCACCGCTCAAATTTTTACGCAGTCCGATGATGTTATCGATGATGCTGGGGATGATTTTCGCGCTGCTGCATGTGCACCTGCCGGCGTATTTATTCATCGCACTTAAAATGACGGGCGACGCCTGTATCCCCATCATGCTATTTGCGCTGGGTGTGCGTATGCTGGACATTAATTTCGCCAGTTGGCGCATCGGTCTGGTCGGCGCCATCACCTGTCCGGTGGCGGGATTGCTGCTCGCACTGTTGCTAGATCCAGTTTTGCCATTAAGCGCGGCACAACGCGGCCAAATGTACTTATTCGCCGCCCTGCCACCCGCCGTTTTTTGTTTTATGGTGGCAGAACAATATCAGCAAGAACCAGACAAAGTCGCTTCGATTGTGTTGCTGGGAAACCTGGCGGCGCTCTTGTTTGTGCCGGCAGGTTTGTGGCTGGGGTTGCGGTAAACGACCATAAAAATGTAATGATAATTCCAGAGCCACGTCGGCGCGTCATAAGGCAATCAATGAGTACAGATAAAGCTTCACTACTCTCTAATACGCAGTTAACTGATGTACCTCAGATAAAAAAGTTAAAATCTTCCTTCAATCCAACTCCCCAATAAGCCATGAGCGACTACATCCAAACCTCCGTCAACAATCACATCGGCTACATCACACTAGATCGCCCTAAAGCACTCAACTCTTTATCTCTGGAAATGGTACGGGCGATTACGCAGACTTTGCTGGCTTGGCATGATGACGCCAATGTGCATGCGGTGTTTATTCATAGCAGCGCAGAGAAAGCATTTTGTGCCGGTGGTGACATCCGCTTTTTCTATGATGTCGGCACTGCGACACCCAAAGGCGATAGCGCTTTGCTGGAAGATTTTTTTACCGAAGAATATGCGCTGAATCATCTGATTCATTTTTATCCTAAGCCTTATATCGCCTTGATGAACGGCGTGGTGATGGGTGGCGGTATGGGCATCGCGCAGGCGGGGGGGAATTGTCGATTGAGGATCGTGACAGAGCGCACCAAGATGGCAATGCCGGAAGTAAACATCGGCCTGTTCCCTGACGTTGGTGGTGGTTATTTTCTGTCGCGCGCGCCGGGCCAGATCGGGACGTATCTGGGCTTGACTGGTGACATCATTACTGCGGCTGACGCTTTGTATGCAGGCTTGGCTGATGTGTTTATACCGACTACAGAATTACCCGCATTGATGGCGCTGTTGGCGACCACAACTTCTGGCGATATCCGCCACACGATCCGCGAGTTTGCTGCTCTGTTTGCAGAACAGGCAAATACCACAAGCAGCCGTTTGGCTACTCATCGTACGCTGATTGATCAGCATTTTACGGGCAACGATGCGAAGGCGATTGCGGCATCGCTAGCGGGTGATGCGAGCGAATTTACGCAACAGGCTGCAGCAGTAATGCAAAAGCGTTCTCCCTTATTGATGAGCGTGACGCTAGAACAATTACGTCGCGGTAGCACAATGTCAGTGGCCGATTGCTTGCGTATGGAACGCACGATGGTGCGTCATTGCTTTAAGCATGGTGAAGTACTGGAAGGCGTGCGAGCCCTGGTGGTGGATAAAGACAACACACCGCAATGGTCGCCAGTTACACTAGCCGAAGTAAGTGAAGAAATGGTAAGTACTTTTTTTGCGGAAGTGTGGCCAGCACATGCGCATCCATTGCGGTATTTAGCCTAGGCTTACTGATGTCGTGCCTGTAATTTATTGAAGTAATTTGTTAAGAAAAAAGAGGCGTACCAATTCGCTTGATACGCCTCTTTTATTTTGTTTTTTCAATCAGGGAAATAAATTAACGCTAATCACCGTGCCGCTGCGCACGGCATCATTTCCTAGTTGGACATCACCCTTATTTCAACAGGCCAAACACCTTGCCGATGATCTTGCTGCCACTGCCAATCGGATCCTGGCGTATGGCTTTTTCTTCTTCGCCTATCATCAGAAATAAACCGTCCATCGCACGTTGAGTTACGTAGCCTTCTACCGTGGCCTGCTCTTTCGGTACTGCTCCCATTTTTTCTGCCTGCCCCATTACGCTATTGTATTTAGCCGATAAGCCAGCTTTGTCTGTGACACCTTTCACCAGAGGTAAAAACTTAGTAGCGAGCGGCGTGGAGGTTTTTTGTTTGAAGAAATCTGTTACCGAGGTATCGCCGCCGGTGAGAATATTTTTAGCGTCGGTGACTGACATGGATTTAATCGCATCCATCAGCAGTGGCTTGGCCATTGGCACCGCAGATTCGGCAGCGCGGTTCATGGAGATAACCAGATCATCCAGCTGTTGACCACGTCCGGTCATTTTAAGTAGCGGACGCGCTTGCTCTAAGATGGATGGCAACTGGATTCTTACTTTGTCGTTATTTAAGAAGCCGTTTTCGACACCTAATTTAGCCACCGCCAAAGACGAACCTTTATCGAGTGCGGCTTTTAAACCGGCACTAGCGTCCTGATTGCTCAGGTCGCTTAGCGACGCCGCAAATGCAGAGGATGAGACGATCAACAAGGTGGCGGCAGTAAAGCGATATGGGAATGGCATGGTGATCTCCGGTGGATTAGGTTTGCGATGAATTGAAAATCAAATTGACGAATTTGATGACGACACTGATGACGATCTTATTTAGTTTGAGAATATCTTATAGAGCGCATTCAAAACATAGTCGGGCAGCAGCTTGACCCTATTTATTCTAGACGCAATTTGGATTGGCACAAGCAAAACAATTGTTAAAAAACAAAAAAGGAAAGCACACAGCTTTCCTTTTTATTTATACATACTCCTGATTAGTATATTTTAATCGTCCAATGATTCTATGGACAATCAGCATATTTTTACTTAATGACTAGGGGAGTATATTTAATTTCATTCCATCGCAAGAACATTTTTACGATACTTGCTTACTTATGTACTTATGCGGCCTTCTTTTCATCGCGCAATTCACGGCGCAAAATTTTACCAACATTGGTTTTTGGCAGATCCATGCGGAACTCAATGTACTTCGGTTTTTTGTATGCAGTGAACTGTTCTTTGCAATATGCCATTAACTGATCGACGGTGAGCGCCGGATCTTTGCGTACCACAAACAGTTTAACGGCCTCACCCGAGTTGGCATCTGGTACGCCGACACAAGCGCACTCCAATACGCCAGGGTGCAAGGCGACAACGCCTTCGATCTCATTTGGATATACGTTAAAACCAGATACCAAAATCATGTCTTTTTTACGATCCACAATCGTGGTGTAACCACGTGCATCCATAATACCGACGTCGCCCGATTTGAAGAAGCCATCGGCAGTCATGACCTTGGCTGTTTCATCCGGACGATTCCAATAACCGACCATGACTTGCGGGCCGCGGATCGCGATTTCGCCCGGTTGTCCCAAAGGTACAGGGTTGCCGTCGTCATCCAAAATCGCAATTTCAGTGGACGGAATAGGCAAGCCTATCGTGCCAGAGAATTCTTTGGTCGTTACCGGATTGCCGGTTGCAACAGGCGATGTCTCAGACAAGCCATAACCTTCAGAGATCGCGCAGCCAGTGACTTTGAGCCATTTGTCGGCAACCGCTTTTTGTACTGCCATACCGCCGCCACTACAAATTTGGTAACCAGAAAAATCCAGTTTCGCAAACTCAGGATTATTCAGTAAGCCGTTATACAAGGTGTTCACCGCCGGGAAAATATTGACTTTGTACTTGGCCAGTTCTTTGATAAAGCCAGGCATATCGCGGGGATTAGGAATCAACAGATTCAGCGCACCGATACGAGTGCCGAGCAAGCTGCAGACGGTCAACGCAAAGATATGATAAAGAGGCAAAGCGCAAACGATGGTCTTTTGTTGAGTCATATCCTGACCTTGCATACCAGGTGCAAGCCATGCTTCGTTTTGCAGAATATTGGCGATGACATTACGGTGTGTCAGCGTCGCACCTTTCGACACACCAGTGGTGCCGCCGGTGTACTGTAAAAACGCAACGTCATCGTGACCAATGCTGACAGGATTAAATGTCAGGCGCCCCGACTCTGCAAGGACTTGCTTAAAGCGAATCGCGTTGGGCAAAGAAAATGCCGGTACCATTTTTTTGATATTGCGTACGACAAAATTGACGATCATGCCCTTCAAACCGCCCAACATATCGCCCATACTGGCAACGACCACATGCTTGATCGCGGTTTTATAAATCACTTGTGCCAAGGTGTGCGCAAAGTTTTCCAGAATAAAAATCGCTTCTGCGCCAGAGTCTTTTAACTGATGCTCTAACTCACGCGGGGTGTACAAGGGGTTGACGTTGACGACGGTATAACCAGCACGCAACACGGCGGCCATCACAACAGGATATTGCAGTACATTTGGCATCATGATCGCGACGCGCGCACCTTTTGCCAGACCTTTATTTTGCAACCATGCGCCCATTTTTTGGGACAAGGTATCTAGCTCGCCGTAAGTCAGAAACTTGTCCATACAAACGTAGGCATTACGTGCCGCGTATTTTTGGAAAGCTTCTTCCAGCAATTGCACCAGAGATTTATATTGTGAAAAATCGATTTCTGCCGGTACGCCTTGCGGGTACGATTTAAGCCAAAACTTATCCATACTGTTTTCCTCGTCTCTGATTGTTGTTTGATATTCTAGGTTTATTCGGTTGACGTATGCCATGACGGAAGGTGATCAAATAGTCGATTAAGTAGCCAATTAAGCAGCTAATTATTATGCAGAAAATCTACCTGTCATTTACCGAAAATACGCCGATGGTCGATGCTATCGGCTATGCGAAAACTAGGCAAGTCTTTTGCTCACTTGTTGAACTCATACTCTACAAAATTGCTGCGACGCAGCATGCAAACGCCTATTTTAAATCTCAATTTATGTCGCTAAATCAGCATCCAATATATGCTCTATATTTAGGATAACAGTGCAAATTTTGACCTATTCTCTATCCTCGCCTAATTCCCATTATCAAGCCGACTGGCGGTTTTATTTAAATCCATTTCGTGTTTTGTCTCATCTAAACAGATAAACAAACGAGGCCAAGTTCAAAGTATATTTATAGTCCATTTGCCAGCAATTCTGTGATTCACATAGAAGTAATTAAGCGCTGCATGAATACTTCGCATTGAGCTAATTGATCGAGTTCAACATATTCGTTTGGTGTGTGCGCCTGTTCAATACTGCCAGGACCACAAACCACGGTGGGAATACCTGCCTCCTGAAATAAACCCGCCTCAGTTCCATACGAGACCGCTCCGCTGGGTGGATTTCCCGCCAGGCGTGCTGCGAATTGCACTATTGCGTCGGACTCTTGCATTTGCAAACCGGGGGCAGATGCAAGCCATTCAAAATCGATACGTGCCAACGGTTCAACCGCTAACATTTGCGGTAGCAAACTAGCGGCGTAATCTTGAATCTCCTGGTACAAACTATCAGCTTTCATATTTGGTAAAGTACGCGCTTCAAATTGAAATTCGCAATCACGTGGCACGATGTTGGTCGCAAGGCCGCCTCGCATCAAGCCAGTTTGTAAGGTGCTATATGGAACTGTGTAGGCATTATCACGTTGCTCTTGCTTGGATAAGCGGTCTGCAATATCGCGAATATAGACGACAATTTTTGAGGCATATTCGATAGCGTTCACACCTTGCGTAGTGTAACTGGAATGCGCTTCGCGGCCGCGCACACAACAACGGAATCTATGCGTGCCTTTATGTGCAATGATCGGTTGCATTAATGTTGGCTCACCGACGATACAGGATGCTGGCTTCAGGCCAATTTCTTCCAGATCACGAATAAGACTACGAACCCCAAGACAACCAACCTCTTCATCGTAAGACAAGGCAAGATGTAAGGCCGTATCTTGATTTGCTGCGAGATATTCTGGAACAGCTAATAATGCAGCAGCTATGTAGCCCTTCATATCTGCTGCGCCACGAGCATAAACCCGGCCATCTTTGATCGTCGTCACAAAAGGATCTGTGTGCCAATCCTGGCCTTCAACTGGCACTACATCCGTGTGCCCGGATAAGATAATCCCAGGATTTTTGCCTTTGCCAACAGTAGCAAAGAGATTCGCTTTTTTCCCGGTGCTGTCATAAGTTAATCTGGACTCAACCCCGTACTGATCAAGATATTCTTTAACCCACATGATGAGTTCGAGATTGGAATCCCGCGAAATCGTTTTAAAAGAAACTAATTGAGCTAGTAGATCGAGTAGTTTGTGTGATGCTGTTAGCATGGTCGACATAGAATTTTCTTTATTTCGGTATTGTTTTTAAGACTCATCATTTTCTAAATCCAGACAGACTTGTGGTTCTTGCCTTAGCGATACAAGCTTGGTCGAATAATTGTTATTCAACGCATCTACTATTAATTCTATTGAGGAAAAATATCGGTTGCAGTACCCAGTCGCGTACCAGGATTTTTTTGTTCTAACTCTAGCAACGCTGCGGAATGATCGGCGCTTGGAAAACGATCTACTAGCGAACGATAAACCTTAGTGACAAGCTCCGTCATTGGCAAGGTAAGATTGGTAATCTGCGCTGCCCTCATTATATTTTCCATGTCTTTCGCCTGGCTTTTTACTTGTCCACCGGGAAGAAAATTTCGATCCAACATACGCTGACCGTGAACCTCTAAAATACGACTCTCGGCAAAACCACCCCGGAGTGCTTGGCGAACCGCAGCTGGATCTGCGCCCCCAGCCTGTGCCAAAAGTAACGCCTCAGCAACGATATTAATGCTAGCGCCGACAATCAGCTGATTACATAATTTAGCTAGTTGGCCTGTACCTGGCGGTCCGACTAGCGTTGGTTTCCCCATTGCCGATAAAATCGGTTCAACTTGTAAATAATCGACATCAGTTGCTCCAACCATAATCGCGAGGGAACCCGCTTGTGCACCAATTACTCCCCCGGATACGGGTGCATCTATAAACCGAACATTTTTCGTACCCAGCACTTCGTTAAATCTTTGCGCTTCAGCTTGTTGAGTAGAGCTCATGTCTATCCAAATCTCATGCCCATGAAGTATAGGCAAAATCTGCCGAATCATCTCATCAACGACGCTGCCATCAGCCAGCATAGTGATAATAATATCGGCAGCATGATCTGAATTTGTAATGGTCTCTATTGGTGTAGTGACGATCTCCGCTCCGAGCTCTATTAAGTTATTACATTTTTCCTTTGTTCGGTTCCAGATAGTTAAAGAAAAACCAGCTCGGAGTAAGCGCGTTGCCATCGGCTTACCCATTAAACCAATACCCAAAAAAACGACTTTAAGTTTCGCCATATAACTAATCCACTACTATGAATTGGATGAAGAAATTTCTTTTAGCAAGAATATCTTTATACTGCGATATTGAACTGCATATGTAATTGGTACAATCTCAAAATACTTTTTTCCCCTTTTATTAAGGTCGGCCTTATGAAATTATTTGCAAAAAAATCTCTTCTATGTGGCTTAGTGCTGATATCAACCCAGACGTTAGCACATGCTGTTGATTCGGCTTCGTTAGAATTCGCAACTGGCAATAAAACAAAGATGGTACGCGCAGGTGCCCAATGGAACTGGGATCAGCAATGGTTTAAATCAAACGGAACGAATGTTGGTGGCTATTGGGACGCAACATTGGCCGATTGGCGAGAAAATAATTACCAAGGTAATGGCAGCAAACAAAGTCTGGTTGATGTCGGTATTACACCTGTGTTCCGTTTGCAAAGCGACTCAAAAAAAGGACTTTACGGAGAAGCTGGCATTGGTTTGCACATGCTATCGGATATTTACGATAACAACGGCAGAACGTTTTCAACGAGATTTCAGTTCGGCGATCATATTGGCATGGGCTACGTGTTGGCGAACGGCTGGGATATTGCCTTAAAAATCCAGCACTATTCAAACGGAGGGGTAAAGCACCCGAACCCTGGGGTGAACTATGCGGTTCTGAAGGTGGGATATGCGTTTTAGAGGGAAAGAAATGCGGTGATAGATACAAGAATCTAGCGCAAGGCGTTCCACAAGAGCGTATTAGAGATAGATCAAGGAGGAAGAAGAAGAGGAGCTGCGGCTCCTTTTTATTTTCAGGAGCGGGAGGCAAGGGAAGAAGCTCTGCAAAAAGGCAAAAGCCCTTAACTCTGTGGAGTTAAGGGCTTTGCGGAATAAAAGCCTGACGATGACCTACTTTCACACTGGTTGCAGCACTATCATTGGCGCGGAGTCGTTTCACGGTCCTG